>NZ_DASQPW010000193.1:0-30180 GCF_035643755.1 Stackebrandtia sp.
CAGCGACGCCACCGACGAGCTGTACGGCCTCGGCTTCCAGAACTACCACACCCACGTCAAGGGCGAGGGCGACGTCGACTGCGTCATCGACACCGAGCCGAACGGGGGCGGCAAGTACCCCCACAGCCAACGCATCGACCTGACCGTCGAGAGGTTCGACAGCAACAGCGGCAGCCCGCCGCAGGAGTGCATCGACAACCCCGACGACTGAGTCACCCCGCGGCCAGGTTGCGGGCCATGACGCGCAGGTCGTCCAGCAGGGCCGCGCGGCGCTCGGGCGACATCCCCGCGGTCAGGCGCCGCTCCACCGCGGCGACCTCGCCGTCGGCGGCGGCGAGCCTGGCGCGCCCGTCGCGGGTGAGTCGCGCCGGACGGGCCCGGCCGTGCGGCGCGGATTCCGGCCGCCGCACCAGACCCGCGTCCACCAGCCCGCGCAACACCGTGTTCATCGACTGGCGGGTCACGAACGCGCCGCGCGCCAGTTCCGCATTGGACAGTTCGGGGCGCTGGTCCAGCAGCTCCAGGCAGGCGTACTGCGCCATCGTCAGTCCGTGGCGCCGCAGTGTGTCGTCCAGCTCGGCCCGCAGCGCCGCGGTCGCCCGCTTCAGGACGTAGCCGACGCGTTCCTCCAGTTCCTCACCCGAATCGCGCATGTCAATATCTTGACATAGCTGGCCGCGGCGGCCCTCGCATAATTGAGGCAGCCCTCGATGCCCCTCGGCCGAAAGAGACCGCCATGCGTACGGGAGACCTGCTCGCCGGTCGCTACCGCCTGGACGAGTTCCTGGCCTCCGGCGCCATGGGGTCGGTGTGGAAGGGGCACGACGATCGGCTGGATCGGGTCATCGCGATCAAGATCATGCACGCCAAGCTGTCGCGCGACGCCGAGTTCAAGGCGCGCTTCCAGGCCGAGGCCCGCGCCCTGGCGAAGCTGAAGGCGCCGGGCATCGTCGCCGTCCACGACTACGGCACCGACATCGTCGGCGGGGTGCCGATGTCGTACCTGGTCATGGAGTTCGTGAAGGGACAGTCGCTTCAGGAGGTCCTGAGCCGCGGCGGGCGGCTGCGGTCGTCCAAGGCCGTCAGCGGGGTCGCGGCCGTCGCGCGGGCGCTGCACGCCGCGCACCAGGCGGGCATCATCCACCGCGACGTCAAGCCCGCCAACATCCTCATGACGGAATCGGGGGACCCGCGGATCGTGGACTTCGGGATCGCCCGCGAGGTCGGGCGGCCGACGCTCGGCCTGTCGAGCATGGTGATGGGCACGCCCGGGTACATGTCCCCGGAACAGTTGCGCGGCAAGGACCCCACGCCCGCCACCGACATCTACGCCCTCGGGGTGGTGGCGTACGAGTGCCTCACCGGTCACCTGCCCTTCGAGGGCGATCAGGAAACGGTCGTCAAGGACACCCTGAGCAGGACCCCGCCGCCGCTGCCCGGTCACGTGTCGCGCCGCACCGCCGAGATCGTGATGCGGGCGCTGGAGAAGGACCCGGGCAAGCGGTGGCCCAGCGCCGCCGACTTCGCCGCCGCACTGCCGGGGCAGGGCTCGGGCCGCGGCACCACGACGCGGCTGCCGCACGCCGACGCCACGCGGCCGACCATTCCGCCCACCAAGCGCGAAGCCCCCGCCGCGCGGCCGTCCACCCCGAAGCCGCCGACCCCTCCCCCGGTCAAGCGGGCGAAGCCGCCCTCCCCGACGCCGAGCTCGTCGGGCGGCTCGGAGGGGTGGGTGGCCATCCTCGTCGGCCTGCTCATCCTCGGCGGGATCTGGTACCTCAACAGCGATACGGACGACAAGTCCCCTTCCGACGACGGCTCTTCGTCCTATGCGTACTCCTACTCTCCCGCCGACACCGCGCCCGAGACCACCGCCGCCCAACAGGTCGCGGTGCCCGACGTCGTGGGCGTCGACGAGGGCACCGCCTACGCGACGCTGAGCGGCTCCGGTTTCTACAATGTGGACAAAAGCGAGATCCTGACGGGCGACCTCTCCTGCGTCACCGCCCAGGTGCCCGCCGCGGGCGAGGAACGCACCACCGACACCGAGGTCACGCTCTACGTGACGCTGTACGCCTCGAGCGACCCGACGCCGACCGAATGCCTGTAGGGTCGGGTCGGTGAGCACCACAAGCTATTCGCCCAGCGGGATGGTGGTCTCGGCAGACCAGCGCGCCTCCCGCGCGGGCTCCGACATCCTGCGCGTCGGTGGCGGCGCGGTCGACGCGGCGATCGCCGCCAACGCGGTGCTGGCGGTGACCGCCCCTCACCTGTGCGGCCTCGGCGGCGATCTGTTCGCACTCGTTCACCGCGACGGCTCCTCACCCTTGGCGCTCAACGCTTCGGGGCGCTCGGGCCAGGGCGCCGACCCCTCGGGGCTGCGCGCCGAGGGCCACGCCACCATGCCGCTGTTCGACGACATCCGCACGGTGACCGTGCCCGGGTGCGTGGACGGGTGGCTGGCGCTGCACGCCGATCACGGCACCCTGACGTTGGAGGAGCTGTTCGCGCCCGCGATCGCGTTGGCGGACAACGGCTTCGAGGTTTCGCCGCTGCTGGCGAAGGTCGCGGTGCTGGCGAAGGGCAAGGCGGGGGCGGGCGACATCGCGGCCGCGGGCGGCACCGACACCATCCGGCGACCCGGGGTGGCGCGGACGCTGCGCGCCATCGCCGAGCACGGCCGCGCGGGCTTTTATCACGGCGAGTTCGGCGAGGGGCTGCTGAAGCTCGGCGAGGGACTGTTCACCGCGTCCGATCTGGAGCGCGACAACGCCGACTGGGTGGAACCCTTGGGCGTCAACGTCTTCGGGCATCGAGTGTGGACGGCGCCGCCGAACTCACAGGGCTATCTGCTGGCGCTGGGCCTGGCCGTGGCCGACGGTCTCGACCTGCCCGAAAGCCCCGACGACCCGTCGTGGGCCCACCTGCTCATCGAGGCGTCCCGCGTCGCGGGGTACGACCGTCCGCGGCTGCTGCACGAGGGGTTCGACGCGGCGGGGCTGCTGGCCTCCGACGAGGTGGAGCGGCGCAGGGGCCTCATCGACCCCGCCCACCGCGCCGGCCTGGGCCATCCCGCGGGGGACGGCGACACCACGTACCTGTGCGCGGCGGACTCCAGCGGGCGCGGGGTGTCGCTGATCCAGTCGAACGCCTCGGGCTTCGGCTCGCGGATCTTCGAGCCGTCCACCGGCATCGGGCTCCACAATCGAGGGTTGGGGTTCTCGTTGGTGCCGGGCAGTCCGGCCGAGTACTCCCCCGGCCGCCGACCCCCGCACACCCTGGCCCCCGCCGTGGTGACGCGGCCCAACGGCCGGCTGCGGGCCCTGGTGGGCACCATGGGCGGCGACAGCCAGCCGCAGATCCTCACCCAGGTCATCACCCGCCTGCTGCACGGCGGCCAGTCCCCCGCAGAGGCCATCGACGCCCCGCGCTGGCGGATCGCCAACCGCAACGGCTTCGACACCTGGGCCGACCCCGGCTCCACCGTCATCGACATGGAGCTGGCCGCGCCCGACTCCTGGAACGCCCTGGAATCCCTGGGGCACCGGGTTTCCCGCGTCCCCGACACCTTCGGCCACGCCCAGCTCATCGAGGCCGACGCGGCGGGGATGTTCGACGGGGCCGCCGACCCCCGGGCCCGCATCGGCGCCGTCGAGGGGCTTTGACGGCTACCGCAAAGCGTTGATGGCCTTGATGATCCGCTTGTCGCTGACCGCGTAGCGGGTGCCGAGGTCCTGGGCGAAGTAGCTGACCCGCAGTTCCTCGCACATCCAGCGCACCTCCTGGCCCTGGGGCGAGGCGGCCGCGGCGGGGAGGCTCGTGGCCAGCTCGTGGAAGGCGGCCTCCACCGCCTGGGCGCGGGCCATCCACACCCCGTCGGCGTCGCCCGCCGTGGGCAGCTTGGTGGCGCGGCGCTCGACGGCCTCGAGGTAGCGCACCAGGTCCTTCAGCCTCCACCAGCCCGTCGCGCTGACGAAGCCCTTGAACACCAGGGCCTCGCGTTGACGCTTCATGTCGGCGATCGCGTTGAGGTGCGCGAAGGGGAAGCGGCCCGACAACAGCTTGTCCACGCGGCGGCCGGTGGTGAGCACCTCGGCGACGGTCTCGACCACCTCGGCGGTGGTGTCGGCGAGGCTCTGGCGCACCGCGTCGCGCAGCTTGTCGAAGCCCTCGCGGTCCCAGGCGGGTCCACCCGCGTCGATCATCAGCTTGTCGCAGGCGGTGCGCACGCAATCGTCCAAGAGGGCGGGAACGCTGTCGTAGGGGTTGGCGCCCAGGGCGAGCTTGGTGCGGCTGGGCAGAGTGGACAGCAGGCGCTTCAGCGGGGAGGGCAGGGTCAGCAGCAGCAGGCGGCGGGTGCCGTGCCACATGGTGAGCTGCTGGGTGGCCTCGGATTCCTTGAGGCGGATGGCGACGCTGTCGCCTTCGTCGACAAGGGACGGATACGCCCTGACGGTGTATCCACCGCGCCGGGTCTGTTCCTCGACGCGGGGCAGCTGGTCGAAGTCCCAGTCGGTCAGGCCCGCGCGCTCCACGTCGGGAACCGATTCGGCGATCACCTCGGCGGCCTTGGGGCGCAACTGTCGTTGCAGCGCGGCGAGGTCCTTGCCCTCGGCCAGGACGGTGCCGTCCTCGTCCTCCACGGCGAAGGTGGGCAGCAGGTGGCCGGGGACGCGCGAGTGGTCCCAGGCGTCGCGGGGGATCGTCACGTGGCGCATGGCGTGCAGCTGGACCGCCAACGCGTCCACAAGGGATCCGCCCTGCCCGGGCGTCATGGTGTGCAGGGCGGCCAGCGCGTGGTCGGGGGCGGGCGAGAAGTGACGGCGGATCGCCTTGGGCAGCGACTTGACGAGCGCGGTGACCAGTTCGAGCCGCAGTCCCGGCACCTGCCAGGTGAAGGCGTCGGGGTCGAGCTGCGCCACCAGCGCCAGGGGAATGTGGACAGTGACGCCGTCGGCGGCGGCGCCGGGCTCGAACTGGTAGGTCAGCGGCAGCTGTGCCCCGCCGGTCTCCCAGCGGTCGGGGTAGTCGGCCTGGTTGACCGCCTCGGCCTCGGCGTTGATCAGCATGTCGGCGGAGAAGTCCAGTAGGTTGGGCGCCTCGCGCCGGGCGCCCTTCCACCAGCTGTCGAAGTGCCGCCCGCTGACCACCTCGGGGGGAATCCGGCCGTCGTAGAAGTCGTACAGCGTGTCCTCGTCGACCAGGATGTCGCGGCGCCGGGCCCGGTTCTCGAGGTCCTCCACGGAGTCCAGCAGTTCCCGGTTGGCGGCGAAGAACCGGTGGTGGGTGTCCCAGTCGCCCTCCACCAGGGCGCTGCGGATGAAGATATCCCGCGCCACCTCCGGCTCGACGCGCCCGTAGTTGACCTTGCGGGCGGCGACGATCGGGATGCCGTACAGCGTCACCTTTTCCGTGGCCATCACGGCGGCGGGCTTCTTCTCCCAGTGCGGCTCGGAATAGTCGCGCTTCACCAGGTGGCCGGCCAGCGGCTCGATCCACTCGGGTTCGATCTTGGCGTTGACCCGGGCCCACAGCCTGGACGTCTCGACGAGCTCGGCGCTGGCCACCCACTTGGGCTGCTTCTTGAACAGCGCCGAGCCGGGGAAGATGGCGAAGCGGGCGCCGCGGGCGCCCAGGTAGTCGCGCGTCTCGGGGTCCTTCAGGCCGATGTGGGACAACAGGCCCGACAGCAGGGCGGTGTGGACCCGCTGCGGGTCGACCGCCTCGGCGGTGACGTTGGGCGTGTACCCGAGTCCCTTCAGGACGAGGCGGAGCTGGCCGTAGATGTCCTGCCATTCGCGGATGCGCATGTAATGCAGGTATTCGGCCTTGCACATCCGGCGGAAGGCGCTGCCGGAGCGGGCCTTCTGCTCGTCCTTGATGTAGTTCCACAGCTTGATGAAGGCCAGGAAGTCCGAGCTGGGGTCGGCGAAGCGCGAGTGCTTGGCGTCGGCCTGCTGCTGCCTGTCGGCCGGGCGCTCCCGCGGGTCCTGAATGGACAGCGCCGAGGCGATCACCATCACCTCGTGCAGGCAGCCGTCGTTGTGGGCCTGCAACACCATGCGGCCCAGCCGGGGGTCCACCGGCAGCCGGGCGAGCTGGCGGCCGCGGTTGGTGAGGCGCTTGCGGGGGTCGGCGTCGTCGTCGATGGCGCCGAGCTCGTTGAGCAGCCACACGCCGTCGCGGATGTTGCGGCGGTCGGGTGGGTCGATGAAGGGAAACTCCTCGATCCGGCCGAGCCCGGCCGCGGTCATCTGGAGGATCACCGAGGCCAGGTTGGTGCGCAGGATCTCGGCGTCGGTGAACTCCGGGCGGGAATCGAAGTCCTCCTCGGAGTACAGGCGGACGCAGATGCCGTCGCTGGTGCGACCGCACCGTCCCTTGCGCTGGTTGGCCGAGGCCTGCGAGATCGGCTCGATCGGCAGGCGCTGCACCTTGGTGCGCAACGAATAGCGGGAGATGCGCGCGGTACCGGGGTCGATGACGTACTTGATGCCCGGCACGGTCAGCGAGGTCTCGGCCACATTGGTGGCCAGCACGATGCGGCGTCCGGTGTGGCGGGTGAACACCCGGTGTTGTTCCGCCGACGACAGTCGGGCGTACAGCGGCAGTATCTCGGTGTGCCGGAAGTCCTCTTTGGTCAGCGCCTCGGCGGTGTCGCGGATCTCCCGCTCCCCCGACAGGAACACCAGGATGTCGCCGGGGCCGGAGGCCATCAGCTCGCGGGAGGCGTCCACGATCGCCTCGATGGCGTCGCGGACGTTGTCGCTGTCGGGGTCCGAGTCGTCCACGAGCGGCCGATAGCGCACCTCCACGGGGTAGGTGCGACCCGAGACCTCCACGATGGGCGCGTCGGCGAAGTGGCGGGAGAAACGCTCGGGGTCGATGGTCGCCGAGGTGATGATGACCTTGAGATCGGGGCGGCGCGGCAGCAGCTGCTTCAGGTAGCCCAGCAGGAAGTCGATGTTGAGGCTGCGCTCGTGCGCCTCGTCGATGATCAGGGTGTCGTAGGCCCGAAGCGCCCGGTCGTTTTGGATCTCGGCCAGCAGGATGCCGTCGGTCATCACCTTGCAGTAGGTCCGCTCGCTCACCTTGTCGGTGAAGCGGATCTTCCAGCCCACCGCCTCACCCAGCGGCGAGTCGAGCTCCTCGGCGATCCGCTCGGCCACGGTGCGCGCGGCGATGCGGCGCGGCTGGGTGTGCCCGATCATGCCCTGGACGCCGCGCCCCAGCTCCATGCAGATCTTCGGCAGCTGGGTGGTTTTGCCGCTGCCGGTCTCGCCGGCCACGATCACCACCTGATGGTCGCGGATCGCCGCGGCGATGTCGTCCTTTCGTTGGCTGACGGGCAACTCGGACGGGTATTGCACCTCGGGCCGTTCGTCGCGGCGCCGCGCGACCCGCTGCTCGGCGGCGGCGATGTCGGCGTCGAGCCTGCCCAGCAGCTTGTCGGCGTCGTCGCGCTTGCTCGCCGACTCGATGCGGCGCAGGAAACGCCCCTGCTCACGCAGCATCAGCCCGCGCACGCGGGTGCGCAGGCGGGAGGGACTGGGTGCGTGATCTGTAGCCATACCGAAGCGCCAGGATACGCAACGCGGCACCGATCCAACCAACGAATATCGCCGCGAGGGGCCCGGGATCGCGGGCCCCCCGCGGGTCTCAGATGTCGAGCTGAACGTTGTACTCGCTCAGCCAGGTGTTGACCTGCAGCACCCGCTCGGCGTTCCAACGCAACGTGGGGCCCGCGGTCTCGGCGGCGGAGCGCTGCGCGTGTTCCACGTCGAGCAGCGGCAGCACCGGCGACCGCGGATCGGCCAGCACCTCCTTGAGCTCGGTGCGCACCGCCTCGTCGTAGCGGGAGTCCTGGGTGCTGGGGTACGGGCTCTTCACCCGCTCGGCCACCGACTCCGGCAGCACGTCGCGGGTGGCGGCGCGCAGCAGCGACTTCTCGCGCCCGTCGAAGGTCTTCATCGACCACGGGGTGTTGAAGACGTACTGGACGAGCCGGTGGTCGCAGAACGGCACCCGCACCTCCAGGCCCACGGCCATGCTGGCGCGGTCCTTGCGGTCCAGCAGGGTCTGCACGAAGCGGGTGAGGTGCAGGTAGCAGATCTCCCGCATCCGGGCCTCCAGCCCGGTCTCGCCCTCCAGGCGCGGAACCTCGGACAGCGCCTCGGAGTACCGGTCGGCGATGTAGTCGCCGAAGTTGGCCTTCTCGAGGAGGGTCTTGTTCCACAGTGGCTGGGTGAGGGCGCGGCCGCCGAAGCGGCGGAAGGAGGCCAACCACGGGAAGGTGTCGGCATTGACGGCGTCGGCGTCGTGGAACCAGCGGTAGCCGCCGAACACCTCGTCGGCCGACTCGCCCGACAGCGCCACCGTGGACTGCGCACGGATCGCCTTGAACAGCAGGT
Source organism: Stackebrandtia sp. (assembly GCF_035643755.1). Classification (NCBI taxonomy): domain Bacteria; kingdom Bacillati; phylum Actinomycetota; class Actinomycetes; order Glycomycetales; family Glycomycetaceae; genus Stackebrandtia; species Stackebrandtia sp. Next base: position 8,412 of record NZ_DASQPW010000193.1, read on the forward strand.
AAAGCGAGGTGTCGCCCTCGGCCAGGCCGACCGGCAGGTCGCGGGCGGCCAGCACCCGGTACTTGTTGGCGGGGTCGATCAGCTGCGCGGTGTCCAGGACGATGTCGCTGTGGTCGGAGCCGACGTGCTCGGCCAGGGCGTGCGCGTAGGGGCCGTCGGGGGTGCCGCGCATCTCGTCGGGCTGGAAGTTCTCGGTGTGGCCGACGAAGTCGACGGCGAAGGAGCGCACCGGCCCCGCGTGCTGGGCGCCCAGGGCCTTGGCGGCCAGCGCGGTGATCACCGAGGAGTCCAGGCCGCCCGACAGCAGGGTGCACAGCGGCACGTCCGAGATCAGTTGGCGCTGGACGATGTCGTCGAGGAGCTCGCGGACGTGGCCGACGGTGGTGTCCAGGTCGTCGGTGTGCTCATGGGACTCAAGCGCCCAGTAGCGTTCGACGCGCAGACTGCCGGAGCGCACCCGCAGCAGGTGGCCGGGGCGCAGCTCCTTCATTCCCCTGTAGATCGCGTGGCCGGGGGTCTTGCTGACGGTCAGCATCTCCGGCAGCCCGTCCAGGTCGACGACGGGGTCGACGTCGGGGTGGGCCAGGATCGCCTTGGGTTCCGATCCGAACAGGACTCCGTCGGGCGTCGGGTAGTAGTACAGCGGCTTGATGCCCATCCGGTCGCGCACCAGGATGAGCTCCTCGGAGCGCGGGTCCCACAGCGCGAAGGCGTACATGCCGTTGAGCCGGGAGGTGAAGTCGGTGCCCCATTCGAGATAGGCGTGCAGGGCGACCTCGGTGTCGCTGCGGGTGCGGAAGGTGTGTCCCAGGGCCTCGAGTTCCTCGCGCAGCTCCAGGAAGTTGTACAGCTCTCCACTGTAGGTGGTGACTACGAGGGTGCGGCCGTCCGCCTCCACCGACATCGGCTGCGCCCCGCCCTCGATGTCGATGACCGCCAATCGTCGGTGCCCGAAGCCGACGTGCCGGTCCAGCCAGACGCCCGAGGCGTCGGGTCCCCGGCATGCCATGGGTTCGGTCATTGCCGCCAGGGTGTTGCGGTGGTTGGTGAGGTCGTTGTCGAAGGCGACCCATCCAGCGATGCCACACATGCGCTTGATGTCCTCTCTACGGGTACATAGCCATCGGCCGAAAGGCCGAGTGGGGTCCTGGCCAGCGTAGGACTACTTAGCCGAACTAAGCAACCGTTTCGATATTGGCTGACCTGCCGTAACCCGAATCGACCCTGTGACCTTGACCACGATGGACCCCGGCCGCGGCACGCATATCGGCCGATTTACCGATATGGGGCGACCCTTGACCCCTACCAAGGGCCGAGACGGTCTCGCCCCGGGGAACGATTCGCCGGGCCCGCCGCGCCCATAACGTCAGGGCATGAGAACCCGTTTTGTCATCGCCACGGCCGTGATGGCGGCGCTCGCCACGGCCGCGGCGGTGGTGTCCTACGTGGACGCCGACGCGGCGGAGCCCGCGCTGAACACCAAGCTGTTGGAGCACGCGATCGAGGAGATGCACGACGCGGGCGCCCCCGGCGTCATCGCCCAGGTGCGCGACGGCGCCGAAACCTGGAACGGCGCCGCGGGCGTGCGCGAGCTCGGCGACGACGCCCCGCCCAAGCCCACCGACCGGATCCGGGCCGCCAGCCTCACCAAGTCCATGATCTCCGCGGTGATCCTGCGGCTCGCCGACTCGGGAAGATTCGGCCTCGACGATCCGATCGGCGACTACCTGCCCGGGCTGCTGCCCTACGACGAGCCGATCACGATTCGCCAGCTGCTCAACCACACCAGCGGGGTCCCCGACCACTTCTACGTCGTGTATCCGTCCATGAAGCACCAGTCGGTGGCCGACATCGAGGCCAACCGCTACAAGAGGTTCACGCCCGAGCAGATCGTGGCCGGCGCGACGAAGCAGCCCCTGGAGTTCGCGCCCGGCACCGACTACAAGTACTCCAACACCGAGTACTACGTGCTGGGGATGCTGATCGAAAAGCTCACCAAGCGGTCGTACGAATCGGTGCTGACCTCGAAGATCCTGCGCCCCGCCCACATGGACAACTCCTACATCCCGCGCGACACCGCCGTGATCGCCGGACCCCACCCGCACGCCTACTTCGTCACCACCGAACCCGACCGGCCGCTACTGGACACCACGAACCTGTCGTCCACCCACCTGTGGGCCGCGGGCTCGGCGATCTCCAGCCCCGGCGACCTCAACAAGCTGTATCGCGCGCTGTTCGACGGGACACTGCTGACAAAGGACGAACGCGACCGCGCGCAGACGCTGACGCCCCAGTCAAGGAACAGCTACGGGCTCGGCATCGAGGCGGCGCCGGTGCCCGAGGACTGCGCGCCGGTGCCCGGCGGGGTCTCCTACGGCCACACCGGCGGCGGCATGGGGTACTCCACAGTGTCCTTCCACTCGCGCGACGGCCGGCGCCAGACCACCTTCACGTTCACCGAGGACGTCCAGCTGTCCAAACCCGACGACATCAAGGCGCTCCAGCAGGCGTTTCAGGATCTCTTCCTGGCGGGCATGTGCTCGATGGACGGACAGCACACCGACGCCAAGATCGCCATCCCGAAGACGCTGCTGTCGTGACCGCGGGCGGACGAAACCCACGAGACACCGGCCCCGGTACCGGGTTATCGTCCCCGCATGAGCAGAGTCTGGACTCCCGACGACATCGTTCGGGTATCGGCGGAATGGGTGTGGATGCCCTACGACGCGGTGGTGCGCGAGGACGAACGCGCCAAGGTGGTGTCGTCCACCGGACGCACCACCGTGCACCGGGCCGACGGCGACGACGCCGAGGAGCTGATCGCCCACGTCAAGGGCCTGGCCAACGCCGCCGACCCGACCTTCGAGCTGATGTGGCCGGTGTTCTCGTTCACCAAGCCCGAAGACCTCGGACAGCGCCTGCTGGCCCACGGCGCCGGCGTCGCCGAGGAGCTCGACATCAACGCGTTCGCCTTCGGCACCGACACCCTCGCCCTGGACGCGCCCGGCGACATCACGGTGCGCCGCATCGACGACGGCTCGCTGCTGTACGACGCCCACGTCGTCAGCGCCGAGGTCTTCGGCACGCCGATGCCCAGCGAGGAGTTTCGCGCCGCCGAGGCCGACAACATGCTCAAACAGGTCGCGTTGGGAGAGAAACGCGAGATCTTCCGTTACGTCGCCTACGACGGCCAGCGGCCGATCGGCGCGGGCGGCTTCACCTACGAGGACACCGTGGCGAAGCTGTGGGGCGGCAGCGTCGTGGAGTCGCACCGGGGCCGGGGCGTGTACCGGGCGCTGTTGGCGTCGCGCATGGACGACGCCGCCGCGTGGGGAGCGACCCTGGCGCTGGTCAAGGCCCGCACCGGCACCTCCAGCCCGATCCTGCGGCGGGCGGGCTTTCGCGCGTTCGGCCGCGAGTATGTTTACCGCGTCCCGCTGGACTGATGGAGGAGCGCGCATGCCCGAGGGCCACGTGGTGCATCGGCTGGCGGCGCGCTACCTGGGGTCCTTCGGCGGGCGCACGGTGGCGGTGTCGAGCCCGCAGGGCCGCTTCGCCGACAGTGCGTCGCGTGTGGACGGTCGGGTGCTGGAATCGACCGAGGCGCACGGAAAGCAGCTGTTCCTCGGCTTCGGCGCCGACGAGTGGGTGCGCATCCACCTGGGCATCTACGGCAAGGTCGCCTTTGGACGCGGCGAGCCGCCCGCCCCCGTGGGCGCGATACGGCTGCGCATGGTCGCCGACGACGCCTGGTCCGAGCTGCGGGGCCCCGCGGCGTGCGAGCTCATCGGCTCGGGCGAGAAGGCGGACGTCGTATCGCGGCTGGGTCCCGATCCGCTGCGCGCCGACGCCGACCCCGAGCGCGCCTGGGAGCGGATCCGTCGGTCGCGCTCGTCGATCGCGACGCTGCTGATGGACCAGCACGTGATCGCGGGCGCGGGCAACATCTTCCGCGCCGAGGTGCTGTTTCGCCGCGGCATCGACCCGCTGCGGGCGGGGCGCGACCTGACGCGCGCCGAATGGGACGCGATGTGGACGGACCTTAAATCCCTGATGGACAACAGCGTCCACGTCGGACGCATCGACACGGTGCGGCCCGAGCACACCCCCGAGGCGATGGGCCGTCCGCCGCGCGTCGACGACCACGGCGGCGAGGTGTACGTCTACCGCCGAGCCGCACAGGACTGCCACGTCTGCCGCGGCCCGATCAGCATGCGCGAGCTGGCGGGCCGCAATCTCTTCTGGTGCCCGTCCTGCCAGAATCGGTGACCTCGCGCGTCGGAAGCCGTCGTTCAACTTCCACTCAAACCCGACGCCCTCGGCACGATCGCGACGAGGAATGTATTGCCTTGCGCCATAGGGTGACTTAGAGGCACTGGCCCCGCCACCACCGAGCAGGAAGACGGGGCGGCAGGCCACGCCCCCACCACTCCCGCTGCGGCCGAGGAACCAAACGCCGAGGGCGTGGGTGGCTGGGATGAGTGATTCCACTGTGATCATGCTCGGGTTGTTCACCGCGTCGATGCGCCAAGTCTCGGCCATCGTGATCGACGGCAGCTACACGGTGTCTTTGGATGTGATCGGGCATCGGGGTATTGCCTCGCACCTGGGGTCGATCAGCCACATCGACAGCTCCCGCCCCGTGTTGAAAGTGTCGCTGCCGCATGGGATCTGGGCGTCCGAGTCCGCCGTGAGCTGGCACCTGATCCAACAGGCCCAGGGCTTGTGGAGGACACCACACACTCGCCAAGGCACTCATTACCCAAGCCCGCGAACAACAATAGGGGGTATCAAAGGCCATGTCTGTCCACAGTTACACCGAACACGGACCCTGGGGCGATGTGCACGTGAGGGTTTTCCACCCCGACGCCGCACCCACCCTCACCTTTGGGCTGATGTACCCACACGGGCCCGTGACCGACCACTTCAGACACACCCTCGGATGGACAGGAGACCTTCAAGCTAAATACCAGGCTATGTCCACGAAACGACGCCGTATCAAGGAAGCCAAGAGGAACCCGCCAGCGATATCGCATCGCACCACACCCCGACGACGTTGGAGGCGATAACGGGGCGGCAGATGCAACTCCCCCTGCCACGGCCAATCAAGAAGCGACAAGCTCACAAACGTGGACACCACACCAGCCCTAGTGACAGCGGGACGCAGCTACCCTTCGCAGGGCCACTTAAAGAGCGACAGGTTCACGAAGGTCTGCCGTCCCGTTGGGCCAGCCTCAGATGGGACGGCAGGTCAAGCCCCTCTCCACCACAGCCATTCGAGAAGCGACACATTGGCCAACGTTGGCGTAGCACCAGCGACACGCCGTCGGCTGGACGGCAGACGGTGACCCCAACGGGGCGGCAGACAACACCCCCACCACTCCCGCTGCGGCCGAGGAACCAAGCACCAACAGCAACCCGAGCCACAGCGACGAAGGCGACCAGAGTCAGGGTGAGGGTGTCGATGATGAGTGATTCCACTGTGGTGATCATGCTCGGGTTGTTCACTGCGTCCATGCGTCAGGTCTCGGCCATCACCGTTGAGGGTTCGTTCACGGTGCATCTCGACGTGATCGGACACCGAGGGATCGCCTCGCATCTCGGGTCGATCAAGGACATTGACAGCTCCCGCCCCGTCCTCAAGGTCTCGCTGCCGCATGGGATCTGGGCGTCCGAGCCCGCCGTCAGGTGGCATTTGATTCGCCAGGCCCAGAACCTGTGGCGCACCCACCGACAGCTTTCGAGGGCGCTGCCTCATGTCTGAACTCGACGAACTGTCCGAAGCAGTAGGTAATGCCGTCGCCATGGCAGGTGAGGCGCACATGCACACGGGTAATGCCGAGGAACTCGCGAACCGCATCGCTGCCATGGGTTCGGGCATCGGTTTCGGCAACGACCCGATGCTCATCGTCGCGGCATCCGAACACATCACCAACGCACTGGGAGTGCTGTTTTCGGCAGCCACCGACCTGGAGCAAGCGCAGACCTTCATTACTCAAGCCAGGGAACAACAGTAAGAAGAGAGGATTCTTCGTGTCTGTCCATAGTTACACCGAACGGGGTCCTTGGGGTCCCGTGCATGTGAGGGTTTTCGACCCCGACACCGCACCCACACTCCGCTTCGGGCTCATGTACCCACACGGGCCACTCGCCGACAGGGCACGCGAAGTCGGCAAGCAATTCGACATCCCGAAACGCCACCTACCGAAACGGCGCCTGCGCGCCGTCATCGCCCTCGGCTTGTTCCCCCTCTTGTGGGTGCTGCCGAAGTGCGGGGAGTGCGGCCAGCCCTGGCCCTGCACACCCCTGACCGACCACTTCAGACACACCCTCGGATGGACAGGAGACTTGTCGGCGAAGTACATGGCGATGGCGACGAAGCGACGCCGAGCCAAGGCAGCCAAGAGAAACCCGACTGCCGTGTCGCATCGCGCCACACCACGACGCCGCTGGAGACGATAACGCGACGGCAACTGCGACACCCCCTCGCGCGGCCCATCAAGAACCGACAGGTCAACGAACGTCTGCCGTCCCGACGGGGCCCAGCCTCCGACGGGACGGCAGACCAAGCCCTTCTCCACTACAGCCATTCAAGAAGCGACACATTGGCCAACGTTGGCGCAGCACCAGCGACACGCCCTCGGCTGGACGGCAGACCCCACCGAGCACTATCGAGCCATGTTCACTCGACGACGCCGAGCCCTTGCCGCCAAACACAACCCGACCGTCGCCACCCAACGCGCCGAGCCACACCGCCGCTGCCGTGGGCCCAGAAAGTAATGCTCGCGAAGCGAGCCAAAAAAGAGAGGCGCGTCCCCGACCCGCGAATGTCTATAGTGGCATGGTTCCCGAACTCGCTCAACGGACGCCATAGGATCACCACAACGACACTTCTCGAGGTCACGTCGGTGCCGTTCGTCTCGTATTATTCAGCGACGATCGAAGCAGGTGGAGGATCTCGTCGGTGAGCGACAACTACGGCCAGTCAAACCCCTGGCACTGGCATGAACACAGGATTGGGCTGGTCGGTGAGGTCGCGCGCGCAGGCTCCCGCGCCCTGTTCGCATTCCTGATCGGCCTGGGATGCTCATTCGTGCTGATCTTCAGCATGGGAATCCTCTCCGAGGAGCACCAGTTCGGCGATCCCGGTCTGGAAATGGCCGTCGACCACCTCTCCCGCTTGAGCGTCGGGGTCTTGATGGTGCTCGCGGTAGTCGTCTGGGGGATGTTCGCGGTGGCGAGCTGTGTGCGTGAGGTGGCTACGTCCAGGGCGCTTGTCAGGGCCGCCGAGCGGGGCGCGTCCCGCTACGAGGTTCCCTCTCCCGAACAGGTCCAGTCCGTCACCTGCGATCCGACGGAGCAACTCACCATCTTCGCGTGGGCGAATGCCGCCATCGTCGGCATCCTGGGGGTGGTCGGGCTTTTCGTGGTCCTGTTCGACGGGGACGAGGAGAGCGTGCTCATCGTCTCGATGATCACCGGCTACGCGGTGATCATGTTCCTGGTCGGATTGGCCGGTCGCAAGGTGCTCACCCCGGCCCATGAACGGCGTCAGGCCCGGATCGCCGCGCATTGGAGCGCGGACGACGAGGGAAAGGCATGGAGGCCCGCCAAACAGGCCCGCCGAGACGCCTCGGGCAGGCAGAAGACGGTGTTGGGGCTCTCGCTCGCCGAGCGCTGCGTGTACATCGCCGCGGTTCTCAGCGTCCTGGGTTTCGTCGCGTTGCAGGCCTCGTTGACGATGCGCTGCGCGAACGTCCCCGGGCCCGGACACGAGTGCCACGAGACCACCTACTCGTCGTTCATCGAGAACATCCTCGCCTGGGGATTCTGGATCTTCGCGGTCCTGCTTCCCCTGGCCGGGATCCTCGCGGTCGTCGGCGTCCTGCTCGACTGGAAACAACGCCTGTCCGAACGGGCCCAGCTGCGCGAACTGCTGGCCGACCCGCGGGCGCCTCGCCCCGCCGAGGCCCTGCTGTCCTATCACGCGCGGCGGCGCATGCCCCCGCTGGCTCTCGTCGGCGCGGCGCTGGCGGGGGTCGGGTTGGTGTTCAGCCTGTCGTCCTACATGGTCGGTCAGGGCATGGGCCTGGGATCGGAAGACGTCTTCGCCGTCTATCGCACCGAATCACTTGTCGCCGTTGCCATCTCGGTGGGGATGTTCGTCGCCGCCCTGCTCGGCACCGGCTTCGTCAACGTGCGCGGCCGCGAATTCCGCAACGAACTCATGCGGCGCTGGCCCACCTCGCCGTCCTGGTCGGCCCGCAGCGACGGGAAGGTGTTGCGCGCCAAGCGCGGTCCCGCCCTGCACAGCCCGCGTTATGTGAAGGTCGGAAAGAACGCGAGCTCCGGCCAGGTCTAGAAGGCCCGCCCCGGCATGCGCGTGGTGGGCCCCATGTCGAGGACCCACCACGTACGGGATGCCCAGACGACGCAGAACTCGTCGCCCTCGGGGTCCCCGAGCAGCGCGAGGTACTCCCCCGTCTCGGGGTCGCCGCTGAGCCGAGCGACGGTGGCGCCCGCCGCCGCGGGTCCGCGACTCAGCCCCGCGCCTCGGCGAGGACGCCGCCGGGCAGCGGCGTCTTGGCGTTGTTGAAGGGCGAGGTGTTGCGGCGGATCTCGTCTTCGCGGTAGCGATCGACGGTGCGGTGCCAGTTGAGGATCGCCGACATCCAGTGCTGGACGTCGGTGATGTAGGTGTCCAGGACGGCGCGGCCGGCGTCGTCCAGGTCGTGCTCCTCGGCCAGCGGCGGCACCTCCTCGGCGACGATCCGTTCGAAGCGGCGCATCCGCGCCGTCATCAGGTCGTTGACCACCTCGACGGCCTCGGGGTAGCCGCACTCCAGGAAGTGTTGGGCCACCAGGACTCCGTTGTGCATGTCGGCCTCGAACTCGATCTCCTTCTGGTAGGAGAAGACGTCGTTGAGCAGGGCGGCGTAGTCCATGGCCGCGCTGTCGAGGGCGCGGATCGGGCGGGACGCGAAGACCTCGGCGGGCAGCCGGTTGCCGTGCCGCAGCCGGGCCAGGTTCATGGTGAGCTCGGAGCCGAAGGTCTTGCGCCGCATCTCCACATAGTCCACGGGGTCGGGAATCCGGTTTTGGATCATGTTGGACAGTTCCCACAGCCAGGACTCCAGCATCACCTCGACGGTGGCGCGAAACTCGCGGCGCGCGTCGCGCGAGAACGCCGGGACGGTGCGCCGCCACAGGTCGGCCAGGCCCGCCTCCAGCGGGTTGGCGGGCTCGGGGACCGCGGCATCGTCGTCCAGCGGCATCAGCGGCAGCAGCCGCCTGTTCTGGGCCGCCGCGGCGGCGTAGTTCTTCGCCGCGCCGAAGAGCTTGGGGTACATGTCGTCGCCCCAGGTGCCCCAGGCCAGCCAGTCGCTGGCCAGGTTGAGTTCGGCGGGCGAGCCGTCCGGGTTGATGCCCGCGGCGCACAGCGCCAGGTCGATGCCGTGCATCTGGCGCTGTGTCCACACCCGGGCCCCGGCGAAGGCGGGCAGCGGGTCGAGCATCCCCATGTCGCGTGCCCATTCCACATTGTGCCGTCGCGCCTCGTCGAGGGCGGGGTTGAGCCGCACCTCGTAGGGCTGGTAGATGTCGGGAATCCGGCTGGCGCCGACCCTTTGGTGCGGAACGAAACCGTGCTGCCGCACCCCGGCGAAGGCCAGGCGGGCCGCGGCGGTGCCGATCCCGGTGGGCCCCAGCGACAGCCCCGGTGACGGCGCGTCGTTCATGTAGCGGCTGGAGCGCATGTGCCACTCGTGGCCGCCGGATTGCCAGTCCTGCAACCCCTTGACGTACGCGGCCACGGCCAGCTGCTGCGGCGGGGTGATGGCGTTGTCGGCGAACATCGGCGCCACCTCGGTGAGCGCGGTGTTCTCGAACTGGTGGAGTCGCGAGGTGAGCAGGTCGTTGACCAGCTCGGCGGACTCCTGTGTGGAGCGATTGAGGAAGCGCTCGAAGACGAGGATGGCGTTGGCGTTCTCGCCCTCGTCGGTGACCTCGCGCTGGTAGGAGAAGATGTCGTTGCGCAGGTGGACGCCGTCGGCGAAGGTGTCGCGCAGCACCCGCATCGGCCGCCGCTCGGCGATGGAGGCGGGAACCTCAGCGCGGGCGGCGTATTCGATCAGGTTGGCCGACCAGGGGGCGCCGCCGACCTTGCGCCGCATCTCCACGTACTCCACCGGGTCGGCGACCCGGCCGGAGGTGATGTTGGACAACTCCCACAGCGATTCCAGCAGCAGGTTGATGGACGAGGTCGTGAAGCGGCGCCGCCAGTCGGGCGACATCGCCGGGGCGGTGCGGTTCCACAGGTCGGCCAGTCCGCGCTCCACCGGGTTGGTGGCCTCGGGCATCTCCCCGCCGTCCAGCGGCATGAAGTCGGGCAGTCGGTCCAGGTACTCCTTGGCGCCGGCGGTGTCGCGGGTGCGCTTGTACACCTCGAGGAAGTGGTCGTCGAAGAAGAACACCCACACGTACCAGTCGGTGACCAGGTCGAGCGCGGGCGCGTCGCAGTCGGGATGGGTGTAGGCGCACAGCAGGCCGTAGTCGTGCTTGAGGAGCTCGGCCTCGTCCCAGATCAGGCGGCCGTCGGGGGCGCGGTCGTCCAGCATTCCCATCTGGCGGGCCCACTCGGTGCTGTGTTGCCTGGCGCCCTCCAGGTTCGGGTTGAGCCGGGCGGGATACGGCATGTAAAAGGCGGGCAGCCGGAAAGCCTGCTTTGTGGACATAGAGATACTCGAATCCTTCGGCGACAACGGTCACGTTCCGTCACCGATTCTATGCACCGCCGCCGACTCCTCGCATTCGCCCGCTTACCATCAGCGACCATCGATGTCGCCGGCCGGTCGCCGTCAGGCGGACGCGTGCTCGTAGATGAGGCAGTCGTGCCGGGGATCGCGGTCGGCGTCGTCGTATGTCCAGGTGCGACAGTGCTCGGTGAGCCGCTCGACGAACCGATACCCCGCCTTGGCCGCCACCCGCGACGACGCCACGTTGTCCGGATTGACCTCCAGCCACAGCCTGTCGACGCCCGCCCGATGCCCCCAGTCGCTCACCGCCGCCAGACCGCGCGACGCCCATCCCCTCCCGCGCTCGCCGGGGGCCACCCAGTACGCCACCTCCGCCGACGAAGGGCCGTCGAACATCAACCCGAACACGGCCACCAGACCCTTCTCCCCCACGGCCCCATAGGAAACCTGCCCGCGCTCGGGCACCCACTCCCGCAACGCCGCCACCGCGTCGTCCCAGCCGTACGGCCCCACCGGCCGCGGCCCCCACATCGCCGTGGACGTCTCGCGGGCGGTCGCGTCCACCACCAGGCGAGCGTCCGCCTCGGTGAGCGTCCGCACCCGCAGTTCGCCCAGGGGCTCGTTCATCGCGTATTCCATGCTCACGTCCTTCCTGACGCGACCAAAGTGTAGGCACGGGTGAACTACTGGCCAAATCGATTCGCCGGTCGGCCCTGTTTCGGTTCGGGGGATAGAGCGAGGGCGCGACTTCGGGGAGTATTGGATCATGAGCCCCGCATCCGAAAGCTCCGTGCCGTCCGACGGGCCGATGCCCGTCAGGCACCCCGTCGCCCCGCCCGACGCCCTGCCCGCCCCCGCCTACCGCGATCCCGGCTCCTCCGCCCTGCCCACCGCGTATCGATCCACCTCGGTCGTCGACCTGTCGGTGGAGCTTCGGCTCGACGGCGGCGAACCCGAGGCCGTCGAGAGCGCGCTGGCCGAGCTGCTGTACGCGGTGGGATTCGAGGTGGTGCACCGCGACACGCCCCCGGACGAACCGTCGCTGCGCTCGCTGCGGGTCCGTCCACGACGGACGGGAATCCCCACCTCAGTGGAGGATCGCATCGACAACCTGGTGCGGGCGGTGGAGTCGCGGGCCGCGGCCGCGACGGCGCTGCTGGAGGCGTTGCGTCACGCGAACACCGCCGAGATCAGGATCGGCTCGACGCTGCTGTACACCCTGGACGACGGGGCGCGGGCGGACGACCACTGAGGGAGCGTCACACCCGCGCGTGAGGTGTCCGGCGATCAGAAGTCGACGTCGGAGCACTGGTAGAAGGCGTTGCCCGTGTCGGCGATGGTCCACACGGCCAGGATGATGTGGTGTCCGCTGCGGGCGGGGATGTTGCCCGTGTGGGACAGGTCGGCGGGCGGTTGTCCCTGGAAGGGCACCACCAGGAACGGGTTGAGGTCCAGGTCGGCGCGGGTCAGGGGCGAGCCGGAGTCCCAGCCGTCCTTGGTGATGTAGTAACGGAAATCGGTGGTGGAGTGGCGGGCGGTGAAGTGCCAGCTGAAGGTGTAACTGCCCGCCGACACGTGGTTGGACGGCCAGGCGCGCACCTGGTCCAGCTGGGAGAAGCGGGAGTTGCCGCCGGCGCAGATCTGGCCGTCGGCGGGGCCGGCGTCGGGGAAGCCCTTGGGCCCCTCGACGCTTTGCGGCTCCCATTGGATATCGCCGCAGTCGGCGATGGCGCCCTGCTGGCAGAACAGGGCGCGGCTGGTGGGCGTGGTGGTGTATCCGTGGGCGAATGCCGGGGTGGCTCCGAGGACACCGGCGACGACGGCCGCGAGCAGACCGGCGGTCAAAGCGAGCATGGCGCGCACGGGGCGCAATGTGGACATGTCGCTTCCTTTCTCCTATATATGGAAACTTTTCTAATTATAAATGGATCGCCGTGACGGAGTCAATACAAAGCGCCCCGGGCGCGAGGCCCGGGGCGAGTGGAGAAGGCGTGATCAGTGGGCGCCCGCGCCGGTGAGGGAGCGGACCTCGAGTTCGGCGAACTTCTCGGCGTCGGGGGTCTCGCGGGAGATGACCGTTCCGAGCCAGCCGAAGAAGAACCCGGCGGGGATCGAGATCAGACCGGGGTTCTCCAGCGGGAACCACGCGAAGTTGGCCGACGGGAACAGGGCGGTCTCGCTGCCCGACACCACCGGGGAGGAGATCACCAGGATCACCGCGGTGAGCAGGCCGCCGTAGATGGCCCAGGTGGCTCCGGCCGTGGTGAACCTCTTCCAGAAGAGACTGTACAAAACGGCCGGTAGGTTGCCCGAGGCCGCCACGGCGAAGGCCAGCGCCACCAGGAAGGCGACGTTGAGGCTCTGGGCGAAGATGGCCAGCACGATGGCGACGATGCCGATGACGAAGGCGGCCAGCCGGGCCACCACCATCTCGCGGCGGTCTCCGTTGCCGCCCTTGGCACCGGTGAGCCGCAGGACCCAGCCGAGGCGGAGCCTGCGGGCCAGATTGCTGCCGCGGTAGACGTTGGCGTACAGGTCGTGGGCCAGAGACGACGACGAGGCCAGGGTCAGGCCCGCCACCACCGCCAGGATGGTCGCGAAGGCGACCGCGGCGATGAAGGCCAGCAGGATGGCCCCGCCGCCGGAGCCGCCGAGGAACTGCTCGCCGAGTTGCTTGGCCAGCAGGGGCGCGGCGACGTTGCCGGTCTGTTTCGGATCGGCGGCGGCCATGTCGGCCTTGCCGACCAGGGCGGCAGCGCCAAAGCCCAGGGCCAGGGTCATCAGGTAGAAGACGCCGATGATGCCGATGGCCCACAGCACGCTCTTGCGCGCCGACTTGGCGTCGGGGACGGTGTAGAAGCGGATCAGGATGTGCGGCAGGCCCGCGGTTCCCAGCACCAGGGCCATGCCGAGCGACAGCAGGTCCAGCTTGTGGGTGAGGATCTGCCAGGCCGAGCCCTCCTCGACGCCGTACTTCAGTCCGGGGCTGAGGAAGTCGGAGCCCGCTCCGGACTTGTCGGCGGCCTTGCCGAGCAGCCCGGAGAGGTTGAAGCCGAAGGCCACGAGCACCAGGACGGTCATCAGGGCCGCGCCCACCATGAGCAGGCAGGCCTTGATGATCTGCACCCAGGTCGTTCCCTTCATGCCGCCGACGACCACGTAGGTGATCATGAGCGCGCCGACGATCACGATGGTGAGGTTCTTGGCGGCGTCGGGGGTCATGCCCAGGAAGGTGTGGCCGGGCGCGATGCCGAGCAGCAGCGCCACCAGGGCGCCGGCGCCCACCATCTGGGCCAGCAGGTAGAAGATGGAGACGGTCACCGTGGACACCGCGGCGGCGGTGCGCACGGGGCGTTGCCGCATGCGGAAGGCCAGGACGTCGGCCATGGTGTAGCGGCCGGAGTTGCGCAGCAGCTCGGCCACGAGCAGCAGGGCCACCAGCCAGGCCACCAGGAATCCAATGGAGTAAAGGAATCCGTCGTAGCCCGACAGGGCGATCAGTCCCGCGATGCCCAGGAACGACGCCGCCGACATGTAGTCGCCGCCGATCGCCATTCCGTTCTGGAATCCGGTGAAGGAGCGGCCGCCGGCGTAGAAGTCGGTGGCGGTGGAGGTCCGGCGTCCGGCCCAGACCGTGACACCCAGCGTGACGACCACGAGGACGCAGAACAGCGCGATGGTGAGGGTGCGGGAGGTGGTGTCGACGGCGCCGGAGGCGAGCAGGGTCATGATTCCTCCTTTGTGGTGTCATCGCCGGAGGCCATGCGTTCGCGAATCGCCGCGGCGGCGGGGTCGAGGTGCTTGTCGGCGTAGCGGGCGTAGGCCCAGGCGATCAGGAAGGTGCTGACGAACTGCAGGACGCCCAGCAGCAGCGCCACGTTGATGTTGCCGGCGATCTTGATGGCCATGAATCCGCGCGCGTAGGCCGACAGCAGGACGTACAGGGCGTACCAGCACAGGAAGGCGATGGTCGCGGGAAACACGAAACGCCGCAGTGCTTTACGCAGTGCGGCGAATTCGGGGCTGTTCTGGACGGCGACGGGGTCGTCGGAGGCGGGGGGCGATCCGGGGTCTCTTGCCTTCGTGGACATTTCAGTCCTTTCCAGAGCTTGGGGCGGAGGGTGTGGGTCAGCTCGAGAGGCATATAGAGGTATTTACTTGATTCGATCAAAAGTGATCGTCACCACAGACTAATGGCGACGATCACTTTTTTGTAGACCCCAGGGCACTCGGGTCTCAACCTTCCAGCAGGCGCAGATCCGTCGGGACCAATGTGGTGCTCTCCATCAACTCGCGGATCAGGTTGTGGTTGAGGGTGTTGCCCACCGGCTCGCCCACCTCGTCGCGGGTCAGCCCGGCGACGCCGCGCCGCGACATCCGGGCGCGCACCTTGGACACCATGCGCTCCACGCGCTTGGAACTCCACTCCTCGTTGGGCCGCAGGTCCGCCAGCTCGGCGGCGGCCTGGTGCCAGGTCAGGGGCTGCGGGTACACCTCGTGCAGCAAATAGCGCTGGCCCAGCACCGTCAGGGCGAGGCGCTCGGGCTCCGCCAGCGCCCAGCAGCGCGGCGGCTGGGTGGCCTCGTCGGGCATGGTGCAGGGCTTCGGCTCCTCGGGGCCGGCCACGTAGACCTCGAGCAGGTGCTCGCGCCCGCCCGAGCCGCGGACGAACACCGGGGTATAGCCCATGGTGAGCGGCACGGGCTCGTCCTGGCTGAACAGCAGGCGGGAGTTGGGCAGCCGCAGCGGAACCCGCCCGGTGTTGGCCACCCACCAGCGGTCGGTGCGGAAGGTCAGCGACCCGTGGTTGCGGCTCACCCGGCGGTCGTCCTCGCCGAGGCACACGTGCACCTCGGGGCGGTTCCGTCCGAACAGGACGCTGCGGCCCTCCTTGGGGCGCAAGGTGATGCCGCCCGAGATCGCGAGCGCGTAGATGGTTCCGACCGGGGAGGGCGGCACCCCGTATGCCAGGCTCGCGTGGCGCGACGGGAGCGATCGTTCGCCGTTGCCGTTGGGTGAGACTTCCACGGTGGCCTCCTGGGTGTGGAAGAGGCGTTCCTCAGCTTGCCATGAACCATGGGGACGGGTCCTCACGACCCCGGTATTTCCGCCGCCACCGGAGCCGCGACCGCCTTGGCGGCGTCGCACAATTCGCGCTTCGGGCCGTCACCCATGACGACCACCACGACCAGTTCGGCGACGCGGTCCCCGTCGGCGTTGGCGTACACCCGATTGGAGACGCTGACCTGGCAGGAGTCGTCGCTGTAGCCGTCGGGCTCGACCACGGCGGGGTGGCCGGACAGGCGGTACAGCTTCCCGTCGTCGTTGGACAGTGGAGAGTCGTGATCGAAACCTATCAACAGGTTGTGACCCGAGTCGGCGCTGTGCCAGCGGCACTGCCAGTTCCCGAAACCCGCCGTGGAGTCGTGCCGGTCGACGCCGGGGAACGCGTCGGCGGCCTTGTCGTCCAGCAGGTCGCAGGCGTTCAGCCTGATCAGGGACGACGGGTCGGGTTTGCCGTGGCGGCGCGGGATCTCGCCGTGCGACAGCACCGTCACGGCGTGGTCCACCGCCGCCTCGGCCAGCGGGCACAGCCGCGGCTTGCCGTCGAGGGCCGCGGCGGTGACCTCCACCCGGTTGTCGTCGGCGAGGATCAGATCGCGGGCGCACTCGCCGTCGTTTTCGGGGGTGCGGACCACGTCGACGGGGCCGCTGGCCTCGACCTTGCCGCCCGCCTCGTCGCGGTCGCCGCGGTCCAGTTCGACCTGGACGTCGGCGTCGCCGCTTCCGGCGTCGACCAGCACGTCGCAGCGGTTGAAGTTGCCGTACGCGGGGTCCAGGTGCGGCCTGCCGAAGCGCTTGAAGGACTTCTCCGACAACAGCGAGCACGGGTCGGCGGTGGTCGGTGAGCCCATGACGGGGCGGGAGTCGATGTCGCCCTTGGCCTGCGGGGAACCGAACGGCAGCTGCAGCGCTCCCCACGCCGCCAGCGCCAGCACGACCACGGCCGCCGCCGCCCACAGCAGGGCGCGGCGCGGGACGGTCCTCGCCGGACGGGACCCTGCGGGGCCCGCGGCGGACACGAAGCGGCCGTGCAGGTCGGCGGGTCCGCCGTCGGCCACGCCGCGCAACGCGCGGCGGGAGGTGGCGGCGTCGGGGCGGCGCGACGGTTCCCTGCTGAGCAGCGCGGCGATCACCGGGGCCAGGTCGCCGGCCCTGCGCGGCGGGAAGACCTCGGCGTCGACGGCCTTGCGCAGCAACAGCATCCGATTGTCGATGTCGCCGAAGGGGGTGCGGCCCTCCACCGCGATGTACAGGGTGGCGCCCAGGGAGTACATGTCGGACGCCGCGGAGGGCCTGTCCCCCATCGCGACCTCGGGCGCCACGTAACCGGGCGTGCCGTACACGACCCCCGAACCCGACAGGGTCTCCTCGTCCCGTTCGACGCGCGACACCCCGAAGTCGCTGAGCTTCGCCGCGCCGGTCTCGGTGAGCAGCACGTTGCCGCGCTTCACGTCCCCGTGGACGATCCCCTTGGCGTGCAGGGTCTCCAGGGCGTCGGCCAGCTGCTCGCCGATCCGCGCCACCCTGGCGGCGGGCAGCGGCGGCGCCTCGGCCAGCGAACCGGCCAGGTGCTCCATGACGATGCACCACTCGTCGCCCTCCAGGACGCGGTCGAACACCGTGACGACGTGGGGATGGTTGACGCGGGCCAGCAGCCGGGCCTCGCGGCGCAGCAGTCGGATGTGGTCGTCGCCGTGGGTGTGGGCGCACTTCACGGCCACCACGCGGTCCAGCTCGCCGTCGTGGGCGCGCCACACGCTGCCTCCCGCACCGGAACCGATGCGTTCGTCCAGCCGGTACCGTCCAGCAATCAATTGACCGGTATGCATCGCTCTTTCGATCCATTCGCGGGGGTATGTCGCACAAGACTATGACACGGGCGTTTCGAGACACCACGGTACGTGACCGCGCGGGGGGAGCGGTCCCGCTCGGTTTGCTTAGCGTGCCCCACATGAGGAATCGGACCCGTGTCACCACCATCGTCGGCCTGGCGGCGGCGTTCGTCGTGGCGGTGGGTGGCCCGTTGGTCTCGGCCAACGCCGACTCCTACGGCGAACGCCTGGTCATTACCGAGGGCGGCACCCCGGATCACCCGAAGGTCTTCCACGGCAACGGCGAGCACGTCGACGGCATCACCGTCGAGGCCGACAATGTCGTCGTGGACGGCTACGTCGCCGACCACCCCGAGGCCCCGGGCGTCGAGATCACCGGAAGCAACATCACCGTCCAAAACGTCACCATCAGCGAGCCGCACGGCGGCGACGGCGACGGCATCCGCTTCTTCGGCGATCACCTGAAGATCCTCGACAACACGGTCGACAAGACGTCCAACGACAATGGACACGCCGACTGCATGCAGACCTTCGCCGACGACACCCCGGCCAGCCACGACGTCCTCATCGAGGGCAACCACTGCAAGCAGATCGACAACATGTGCGTCATGGCCGAGGGCCCCAACGACGGCGAGGGCGACGGCAACGGCCACACCTACAACGTGACGATTCGCAAGAACTTCTGCGAAACCCTTGAGGCGTCACAGAACCTGATGTTCGAGGACGTGCAGAACGCCACCATCTCGGACAATCAGTTCACCGGCAACACCGACCACGCCATCGGTCTGGCCATCGGGTCGACGGGGGCGCGGGTCAGCGGGAACACGCTCGACGACGGTATCGAGTGCGAGGTCGGCATCGACGAATCCTCAAGGGAGGGTTATCAGGGTCCCGAACCCGAATGTGAGCCTTAACCTCCGGCAAGTACACGGCGGACGGCGTAACCACCGCGCGCCGTCCGCCGTTCTTGCCGTTCACCAGTCGTCGGCGTCGTAGCCGTCGGGCTTGGGGGCCCGCACGACGCCGCGAACCGTGGCGCGATCGACCGTCCACGTGTAGTCGCCGCCCTCGTGGGGCAGCGGGGTGGTCTCGCGGTCGCGTTTCCTGGCGGCCTTGGAGGTGGCGGACGTCGGCGCGGTCTCGGTGGGTTCGAATGCCTGGCGCACACCGGAAACCACCGAGCGGTTGGTGCCGCGCCCGCCGAACTGGGCGCGGGTGGCGCGAATGGGGCGCGGCGCCTTGGGGTTGGAGACGACGCCGTTTCTGCCGATCAGGGAGCGCGGCGGGGTCGGCTCGCCCGCGGGGGCGGATCGGCCGCCGATCACGGGGCGGTTGAGGCCGTTGGCCGAGGGGCGCGGGCCGCGGGGCGCCATGCCCGAGGCCCCAGGGCGCGAACCGATCACGGGCCTGACCGTCGACTGTGGTGGACGGGGTCCGACGGCGGGGCGGGGACGCGGCGCGGGCGGCGGGGTGACGGGACGCGGGATCGCGGGAGTGGGACGGATCGGGCCCGGGGAGGCGGGAGGCGGGGCGGGTGTCGGCGAGGGGGTAGGCGGGGGCGGCACCATGGCAGGCGGTGCGGTGCCGCCCCCGGAGGGAGGCGCCGTCGGAGTGGCAGGACTCGGCGGCACGGTGGTCGGTGGGGCGCTGGGGCCCTGGAGTGCGGGGTTGTGGCCGTCGACGCCCGGGTGCGGCGGGACGGGGGTATGCCCGCCAGGGTCGGGCGGGGTCGGAGCGGTGCCGCCCGAGTGCGGCGGGACGGCGGCGTGCCCGCCAGAGTGGGGTGGGGTCGGAGCAGAACCGTCGCCACCAGAGTGGGGCGGGGTGGGGGCGGTGCCGCCCGAGGCACCCGAGCCACCCGCGCCTCCGCTTCCGCCGTCGGCCGTCGTCGAGCCGTCCGTGGAGTCGCCGCCCACATCGGGCAGTGGCACGTAGGTGTCGGGTGGCTTCATGTTCGCCGAGTGCGCCAGCGCCGTGTCGGCCGCGGCGGTCATGGTGAAGGCGGCGATCTCGTCGTAGGGCGCCCGCGCGGTCTCCTCGTCGCCGACGGCGGTGGCCTTGGTCTTCTGCCAGTCGGCGTGGGCGCTGGCGATGGCCTTTTGCGTGTCGCGAACGGTTTCGGCCACGCCGCTCCAGGACGCGGCGTTGGTCCTGGCGACGCTCGAGGCGTCCAGCAGCCGCTGGTGCCGCCGCTTCAGATTGTCCACATAGGCGCGCCCCGAGGCGCTGGTGACCGCCGCGTCCACCGAGTCGATGTTCGATCTCAGCTCGCGGGCCTGCGCCGCCAGGGCCTGGGACATGCCCTGCCACTGCCGCGCCTGCTCGTCCAGCAGGTGCGGCCTGTCGTTCTTGACGGATGCGTATGCCGTCTCGATGTCCATGTCGCTTACGCCCCTTCGGATTTCGCGGCCTCGGCGACGCGGCCGAGGCCGAGGCCGTTGTCGTCGTCCTGGCCGCTGAGCGCGTCGCTCAGCGCCTTCGTGGTGCGGCCCATGATCTCCAGGTCGTCGGTGACGGCGCCCAGGAAGGCGTCGGCGGTCCTCTGCTGGCCCAGGTGGTTGGCGATCACGGCCATCAGCACGGGGTTGCCCACCGCCGAGGGCCATCCCTCGAATCCCCCGGCGCTGTCCCTCATGGAGGCGCGGATCGGGCCGACGCTGCCGTGGAAGTCGTGCGCGTCGGAGGCGAACTTTCTCGACAGCCGCGTCATCTTGGCGGGGTCCAGGGTCAGGACGCGCTCGGTCGGCGCGTTGGCGGATCGATATACGGTCACGGCCACTCCTCGGTTGCGGGTCGCGGAACACCGAAAGTCTGGTCGCCGATGTCTAGGCGTCGGCTAGTCGCGCCGCCCGCGGTTTCGGGCGCCCACGCGTGGGGGCATCCGGGGTATCCTCACGGAGCGGTCACCCTCGGCGACCACTCGGCCCTGTGATCGCGGCCCCGCTCCCCCAAAGGATCGGACGTTTGCCCGATTGGCACGGCAGATCAAGATCACCAGAGTCTTTAAATGAACAAATATCGAAATCCAATCAACCGGAGCGATACGTGACCTCCTTCGAGCTGAAGGACATCACCAAGATCTTCCCTGGGAACGTCGTCGCCGTCGACAACATCAACGTCGACATAGCCAGCGGCGAGTTCATGGTGCTGCTGGGGCCGTCGGGCTGCGGCAAGTCGACCATCCTGCGCATCCTGGCGGGGCTGGAGATGCCGGACGCCGGCGAGGTCATCATGGACGGCCAGATCGCCACGTCCCTGTCGCCGCGCGAGCGCGGGGTGGCGATGGTGTTCCAGAACTTCGCGCTGTACCCGTACATGACCGTGCGGGAGAACATCTCCTTCCCCCTGCGGCTGTCGGGCCATTCGGTGGCCGAGTCCCACGCCAAGAGCGAGGAGATGGCCACCATGATGGGCATCGGCAACCTGATGGATCGCCTGCCGCAGCAGCTTTCCGGGGGCCAGCGGCAGCGGGTGGCGATGGGCCGGGCGCTGGTGCGGCGGCCCGAGATCTTCCTGATGGACGAGCCGCTGTCCAACCTGGATGTCGGCCTGCGCGCGGAGCTGCGCTCCGAGATCAAGTCGCTGGTCTCCGGCCTCGGCGTGACCACCGTGTACGTCACCCACGACCAGTCCGAGGCGATGACGATGGCGCACCGCATCGCCGTGGTGTCGCGCGGCAGCATCCAGGACATCGGTACCGCCAAACAGATCTACGACCAGCCCGCCACCACGTATGTGGCGGCGTTTCTGGGGACGCCGCGCATGAGCCTGCTCGAGGCCAGGGTGGACGTCCAGCTGGACCAGTACGTGGCGCTTCAGTTGGGGCCGCAGGAGATCCGCCTGCCGTGGAACGAGATCCAGAGCCGCACCGTGGCGCGCTATCACGGGGAGTACATCACCGTGGGGGTGCGCGCGGAGTCGCTGCGGCTGTCGGCCGAGGATCCGCGGTTCCATCTGTTGCGGGGCACGGTGCACTCCACCGAGCATCATGGACACGAGACCCTCGTGAACGTCCACATCGGCGCCAAGGCGGTCGTCCTCGAGGGCCTGCGCGACTCCCCGCCGCCGCAGCCCGGCGGCGGTCGGCGCCGCGGACTGGCGGGCCTGCTGCGCCGCCTG
>NZ_DASQPW010000194.1:0-16306 GCF_035643755.1 Stackebrandtia sp.
ATGGGGCTGTTCGCCCTCGCCACCGCCCGACGTGCGCGCCGCGCGGATTCGTGATCGATTTGTGAAGGATCCGTGAACGTCCGACCCATCGTGGAGCGACTCAGTCACACCGATGGGAGCTCAAACCATGACGTTCGCGGTCAAACCAGAGGACCTGGTCGGCTACGCCAAGATGTTGGACGGCGGCGTCCACGACGAGGTGTACGAGATGCGGTCGTTGCTGCACGACGGCACCATGACGACCACCGCGACGTTTCGCGGCAAGGCGATGTACCACAAGGGAGACTCCACCGACGTCCTGCCCGCCAACTCGGGAAACGCGTTGGCCATCATCGCCGCGAGCCACCGCGACTTCCAGCGCGGCGCCGACACCTTCGTCACGGCGATGGATCGGGCCACTTCCGATGCGGCACTGGGCCTTTCGGCCATGTCCATCGACTACCGCGCGACCGACGACGACAACGCCGAGGCCATCGAGTCGGTCTTCCCCGGGGAGGTCGTGGCGCGAAACCACCTCGCCACCAAACAGGACGCCGACCCCTTCACCTATCAGGACGGCGACTACGGCGCCCAGCAGCTGTACGGCGTGGAGCTGGCCGGCGACCACTTCGACTTCCAGCAGTACCTTCCCCAGCCGGGCAGCGCCAGCGTGTTCGGCGCCGACGTCTCGCTGTCGCTGTTGTCGGAGTCGAACATGGTCGCCGCCAAGGACTTCGCGAAGAAGTGGCTGGAGATCGACGTCGATCGGCTGATCGGGATCTTCGACGGGGACTGGAACACGGTGCTGGACGCCTCCCACTCCGTCGACCAGATCGCGGCGCGGGCGACCAACGTGGCCGCCAACGTCCGGCGCGGCAACACGAACCTGGACGTCACGTGGGACGGGGCGGCCAGCGAGGTGGCGTACCAGTTCTTCTCGGCCCACGCGGGCAACATCGAGGGCCAAAACGACAACCTCACCGACCTCGCGCGGCTGTATCGCGACACCGCCGACGACATCGGCGGGATCGCCAAGGCCGCCGCCGGGAACCTGTCGCTGTTCCTCGACGAGGTCGGCGTGATCTCCGACTTCCTTCCCGCCGACCCCGGCAAGCTGGGGGTCACCAAGGAAAACGGCAAGTGGACCCTGGACGTCAAGGACCTCGCGGTCACGATCCTCACCGTCACCGCCGACGCCGTCCTCATGGAGGCCCTGAGTGTGGCGATAAAGAGCGCCCTGGACATGTGGACCTTCAACGTCTACCCGCTGGGGGAGGCCGCGCGGGCGAGGGCCCGCGACATGGCGGCCACCGCCGCCGACATCCACACCGCCATCACCGACGCCGCGGCGACGTTCGGCCACGTCGACACGGGTACCCCCGCGGCCACACCCGCCTGAGGCTAAATTCGTCTCGGGATCGGCGATGAGTCTCGCCCGCCGCGTCGGTCTACCCACTGAAACCGACACCAAGGAGTACTCATGTCCACCCATCCCGACCTCGACTCGACCGCCGCGACCGTGGCGGACCTGCTGGACGGCATCGGCGACGACCAGCTCGACAACCCCACGCCCTGCGAGGACATGACGGTGGGCAGGCTGCTCGACCACGTGATGGGCCTGACCCTGGCCTTCCGCGCCGCCGCCCGCAAGGACTTCAGCGAGTTCGGCGACCAGGTCCCCACCTCCGACGCGACGAACCTCGACGCGGCGTGGCGCCAGGAGCTGCCGCGGCGCCTGGAGGCGATGGCCGCGGCGTGGAGCGAACCGTCGGCGTGGGACGGCGAGACCAAGGCGGGCGGCATCACGCTTCCCGCACAGGTCATGGGTCTGGTCGCGCTCAACGAACTGGTGATTCACGGCTGGGATCTGGCGCGCTCCACCGGGCAGGACTTCGCCCCCGACGACGCCGCGGCCGCCTCCAGCGTGGGTCTGCTGTCGCAGGACGCGCCGTCGCGCGCCGAGGAGGGCAACGGGGCCTTCGGGAGGGTCATCGCGGTGCCCGACGAAGCCTCCACTCTGGACCGCGCCGTCGGCCTGGCCGGCCGCGACCCCGCGTGGAAGCCCGCCGCCTGATCAGCGGGTACCCGGTTCCGTCACGAAGTCGATCAGCTCCTCGACCCGCCCCAGCAGTTCGGGTTCCAGGTCCCTGAAGGAGTCGACGGCGGCCAGGATGCGGCGCCACGCCTCGGCGGGGGACAGGTTCCAGCCCAGTGCGGCGATCACCCCCTCCTTCCAGGGCGTGCCGCGCGGCACCCTCGGCCAGCCGTCGATGCCGAGCGCGGCGGGCTTCACGGCCTCCCAGATGTCGATGAATGGATGCCCGACGATGAGGACGTCGTCGTCGGCGACCTCGGCGGCGATCCGGCTCTCCTTGGAGCCGGGCACCAGGTGATCGACGAGCACCCCCAGCCGCCTGCCCGGTTCGGGCGCGAACTCGGCGACGATGGCGGGCAGGTCGTCGACGCCCTCCAGGTACTCCACGACCACACCCTCCACCCGCAGGTCGTGGCCCCACACCCGCTCCACCAGGGCGGCGTCGTGCACACCCTCCACATAGATGCGGGACTGCTTGGCCACCTTGGCGCGCAAGCCCTCCACGGTCGTCGACCCCGAGGCGCTGCGCCGCGGCGCCCGCGCGGGCACCGACGGGCGCACCAGGGTCACCGGCTTGCCGTCCAGCAGGAAGCCCGCCGGGTCCAGCCGGAACTCCCGGGTCTTGCCGTGACGGTCCTCAAGGGTCACCGAGGTCTTGCCGCACGCCACCACCGCGCCGCAGAAGCCGCTGGCCGGGTCCTCCACCACCACACCGATCTGCGCCTCCACCGTGGGTATGGTTCCGCGCTTCGGGTGCCGCCAGTCTCCAGACAGGACGTCGTTGCCGTATCGCATCGCGCCAGTCTCGCAGGTCTTCCCATCCCGGCGAGCGACGGCATAGACTGCGGGATCACAACGGCCGATGGCGAGGAGAAGATACGGTGAGCCAGGCGCGCGAGTGGGAGTTTCCCGGCACCCGTGGCACGATCGTGACCCGCATCTGGGACACCGATGCGCCGCGATACGCCGCCGTCCTGGTGCACGGCTACGGCGAGCACATCGGACGGTACGAGTACGTCGCCGACTTCCTCAATCGCCACGGCGCCACCGTATACGGCCCCGACCACATGGGACACGGAAGGTCGCACGGCGAGCGCGTCGTCATCACCGACTACGAGGACGTGGTGACCGACGTCCACACCGTCGCCGAACGCGCCCGCGCCGACCACCCCGGCCTGCCGATCGTCCTCATCGGTCACTCCATGGGAGGCATGATCGCCGCCCGCTACGCGCAGCGCCACGGCTCCGACCTGGCCGCGCTGGTGCTGTCGGGCCCGGTGATCGGCAGCTGGGAACCGACCACCTCGCTGCTGGAGCTGGACTCGATCCCGTTCGTCCCCATCGACGTCACCACGCTGTCGCGCGATCCCGACGTGGGCCGCGCGTACGCCGACGACCCGCTGGTGTGGCACGGCCCGTTCAAGCGCCCGCTCGTCGAGGCGCTGGCGGCCTGCCTGGCCACCATCAACGGCGGCGGGCGCCTCGGCGACCTGCCCACCCTGTGGGTGCACGGCCTCGAGGACGAGCTGGTTCCCGTGGAGCCCAGCCGCATCGGCGTCTACGCCGTCCGGGGCCACGTGTTCGCCGAACGCGTCTACCCCGGTGCCCGCCACGAGGTCTTCAACGAGACCAACAAGGACGAGGTGCTCGGCGACGTGGCGGGCTTCATCGACCAGGTCCTGAAATAGCGCGGCGACCGAGGTTATTCGCTCCCTAGTGGATGATCGGCGATCCAGTCGGCGTACTGCTCGATGCCGAGGGTGCCGTCGTCGCCTGCGCCGGTGTTGAGACTCTCGTCGTTCAGCCATTGCAGGTATCGCGCCCGGCAGGCCTGGAATTCCTGGTAGACATCGGGGAGCGATGTGTCCACTGTGGGGCTTTCTACCTCGAAGTCCGCCCCGATTCTGCTCGCCAGGGCGTGGGTCCAGCGGGTGCTCGACCAGTCGCGCATCGCGGTGGAGCCGGGCGAGGTGTCGACGTCCTCGTCGCCCGACCGGCACAGTCGTTCGTCGGGGACGCCGGAGTCGTCCGCGGCGCCGGTGGCGTTGACCATGAGGGGTCCACTGACGTTTTCCGCGAAGTACGGAATGGTGAGCTGATAGGCGACCCCGGTGTTGACCGTCCCGTAGGGATCGTTGTCGACGTCGGCAAGTTTCGCGTCGATCCGTTCTTGCAGCAGCCACGGGTGGGCGCCCTGGCCCGGGGCCAGGAAGGCCAGCTCGCCGTCGAAACCCGCGTCCCGAAACGCCTTCCCCTGAGACACGATGGAGTGTTTCAGTCCACTGAGGTACCAGTCGTACCATCGCGAGGCGTCCTCGGACGTCACGGGATCCCCGTTCCACGTCGCCTCACCCGGTTCCCAGCCGGGCATCGGGTTGGGGTCCACCCCTTCGGGCAGGTCGGAGAACTCCACCCCGATCCACCACGTGGTGGCGGGGTCGGACTTCGGGTCGGGGTACATCGTCTCCCCCGCGTCGCCGATGCCGATCCGATACTGGGAGACCAGCGAGCCGAGCGTGTCGACGACGTCCTTGATGTACCGCGCCGCCGCCCGATCGACCGACGCCGACCACGCGTAGTTCGGCGCCAGCGGGGCGACGTTCCCGTCCTGGTCCCGCAGGGTTCCGTCCGGAAGGTCGCTCACCCAATCGGGCGGGTACTGGAGGCCGACGCTGATCGCCACGACACCCCCGGCGTCGACATACCCGCCGACCTGTTCGCGGATGCGCTGTCGATAGTCCTCATCGTCGTCGCCGCGGGTCGGCTCCCAGGACGCCCAGGAGACGTCGATCTCGTAGAAGCCGACACCGGCGTCGTCGTCGGTCGCCTGATAGTCCGCCTTCGCGTCCAGCACGCCATAGCGGCGCGCCTGGTCGGCATCGGTGCCCGATGACGCCTCCGCGTGGGGGTACGGCACCAGCGCGGCGGCGGCGAGCAGCGCACCACCGAGCAAGACCAGACGCGACCGTCTGCGGGGTCTTTGTCCATACATGCCATCGACGGTAGGAACCGCCGCTAACACTCGAATAACGCCGCTCACCAGGTGGGGCGCAGCGGCATCGCGGGCGTGCCGTGTTCGTCCAGCTTGACGCCGAGCATCTGGTGCAGCTGGATTCCGTTGTGCTCGAAGCCGAGCCGCGAACCCACCAGGTACAGCCGCCAGGCCCGCGCTGTCTCCTCGCCGACCAGCGCCAGCACGTCGTCCCAGCGCCGCTCCAGGTTCCGCACCCACGCCGCCAGGGTCAGCGCGTAGTGCCCGCGCAGGTTCTCCTCGTGGCACACCTCGAATCCCGCGTCGTGCATGTGGGTCATGAGCGGGCCGGGCCCGCTCAGCTCCCCGTTGGGGAAGATGTACCGCTCGATGAAGCCGCCCCTGGTGATGGCCTCGCCCTTGCTGTCGGGCTTGGTGATGCAGTGGTTGAGCAGCCGCCCGCCCACCTTGAGCTTGTCGTACAGCGAGCGGAAATAGGACGCCAGGTTGCTGCGTCCGATGTGCTCGGTCAGGCCGATGGAGGAGACGGCGTCGAAGTCGCCCTCGGGCACGTCGCGGTAGTCCAGGTAGCGCACCTCGGCCAGGTCGGACAGCCCGCGCTCGTTGATCGCCTTGTCCGCCCACTCGGCCTGCTGCCGCGACAGCGTGACGCCCAATGCCTTGACGCCGTAGTGCTTCGCCGCGTGCATCACCATGCCGCCCCATCCGCAACCCACGTCCAACAGCCGCATGCCGGGCTTCAGGTCGAGCTTGCGCGCCACCAGGTCGTGCTTGTCGTACTGGGCCTTCTCCAGGGTGGCGTCGTCGGACGGATACACCGCGCAGGTGTACGCCATGGACTCGCCCAGGAGGATCTCGTAGAAGTCGTTGCCGACGTCGTAATGGTGGGCGATGGCCTCGGCGTCGGTGGTCTTGGAATGCCGGTGACCCGACACCTTCGCCTCCCGATCCGGGATCGGCGGCCGCTTCAGCAGCTTGAGGCCGCCGAGCGAGGTGAAGATCTTGAACATCTCCACCTTGGGCATCGAGAACTCGAGCATCCACAATGCCTTCAGCGCGTCGTACAGGTCGCCGTGGATCTCGATGGCGCCGGTGATGAAGGCGCGCGCCAGACCGAGCTCGAAGCGCCGGGCGCTGGCCAGGTAGTTCAGCGCCACGGGCGCCTTGATCTCCAGGGTGGGGGAACCGTCGGGCGCGGCGACCCCCCCTCCGTCGTATGCCTTGAATCCGACGGGCGGCTGGTTGCCCACCACCCGGGTGTAAACCTCAGCGAGTCTCACTGTCGGTACCCACTTTCTCGAACAAATCCGGCAGGCGCCGCTGGGCGTCGTACCGGTCCTTGAGTTCCTGATACGCCTGGCCGCCATAGCGCCGCCAGAAGTCCTCACGGTCATAGTGGACGGTCGAATACAGCGACTTGTGGCCGCCGAGCCGATCGACCAGGTCCTCCACCAGACGGTTGTGATAGTCGGGTGACTGCCCCGGCCCCAGCGGAGCCGTGGCCCAGAACCCGAAGTTCACGTAGTGCTCCCCGCGCCGCAGCGGATACAGCGGCCACTCGTGCTCGCCCCGCAGACCCAACGGGCACAACCAGATGGGGCGAATCGGCACGTCCACGCAGAAGCGCTCGAGGAACCGCGCGGCCGAGGAGATCGGGATCTCCACGTCCTGGATCACCGCCTCGTGGCGGGCGCCGCGCAGCGCGTCGACCCGGCGGGTCAGGCCCAGCCTGCGGTCCAGCGCCACCAGCCTTCGGTACACATCGGAGCGTCGCAGATTCTTCGGCCACACCCGCCTCACCAGTGGGTTCTGCACGCCGAACGCCGCCGAACACCAGAACCAGTCGGTGTCCCAGCGCCACAGGTAATCGTGGACGCTCAGCAGGTCGCGCCGCCTGTGCCGCAGGGACTTGTAGTAGACGGACTGCCCGGTGTAGTCGCTGGTCGGGTCGTGGCTGTCGCTGAAGCGCCCCAGCGACAGGTACATCTCGTCGGGCCCGAAGACCACCCCGTCCAGGAAGTCGACCTCGCCGGCCGCCCAGATCTCCTCCATCGCGGCGAAGCACGCCGCGGGGTCGTCGAAGCGGCGATGCTCCACCTCCACCGCGCGGCCCACCGGCTCCAGCGAGATCTTCAACCGCACGGCATAACCCAGGGTCCCGTAGGAGTTCGGCATCCCGTCGAACAGGGCGTCGCCGGGCCGCACGGTCTCCAGCCCCGCCGACGCGGTCAGCACGTCCATCTCCAGGACGGTCTCGTGCGGAAGCCCCGCCCGAAACGACGTCGACTCGATGCCCAGACCCGCGACCGCCCCGCCCAGCGTGATGGTCTTCAGCTGCGGCACCACCGCGGGCATCAGCTTGTGCGGCAGGGTCGCCGCCACCAGCTTCTCGTAGGTGATCAGCCCGCCCACCTCGGCGGTGCGGGCGTCGGCATCGATGTCGATCACCGTGTCCAAGCCGTCGGTGGGCAGCCCACCGGCCCGATCGCGGCCCCCGAACCGGAACAGGTTCGAGCTGGGCTTGGACAAACGAACGGGCGAATCCTGGGGCAGGGCCACCAATGCGGCCCGAAGGCGCGCGACGGCCGCATCGTGCTGGTGCCGACACATGATCAACACGCTAGTACTCGCGGTCGCCGCGCGCCAATGATCCAGGCCACTAGCCCAAAACGGTCAGTACCGATAGTGCTCGGGCTTGTACGGACCGTCCACATGCACGCCGATGTAGGACGCCTGCTTCTTGGTCAGCTCGGTGAGCCTGGCGCCCAGGGCATCCAGGTGCAGCCGGGCCACCTTCTCGTCCAGGTGCTTGGGCAGCGTGTACACCTGCCGGTCGTACCGCTCCGGCGAGGTCCACAGCTCCAGCTGCGCCAGGGTCTGGTTGGCGAAGGAGTTGGACATGACGAAGCTGGGGTGGCCGGTGGCGTTGCCCAGGTTCATCAGTCGGCCCTCCGACAGCACGATGATCGCGTGGCCGTCGTCGAAGTTCCATTCGTGGACCTCGGGCTTGATCCGGACCTTGCGGATACCCGGCTCCGCCGCCAGCCCCGCCATATCGATCTCGATATCGAAATGTCCGACGTTGCCGACGATCGCGTTGTGCTTCATGCGCCGCATGTGATCGACCGTGATGACGTCGGTGTCGCCGGTGGTGGTGATGAACAGGTCGCCGCGCTCGACGACGTCGTCCAGCCGCACCACCTCCAGTCCGTCCATCGCGGCCTGCAGCGCGCAGATCGGGTCGACCTCGGTGACCGCGACCCGGGCGCCCTGCCCGCGCAACGACTCCGCCGCGCCCTTGCCGACATCGCCGTAACCGCAGATCACGGCGTACTTGCCGCCCAGCATCACGTCGGTGGCCCGGTTCAGGCCGTCCGCCAGGGAATGCCGGATGCCGTAGCGATTGTCGAACTTGGACTTGGTGACCGAGTCGTTGACGTTGATCGCCGGGAACAGCAGGTTCCCCTCGGACGCCAACTGGTAGAGCCGATTGACGCCGCTGGTGGTCTCCTCGGTGACCCCGGCGATGTCGGCGGCCATGCGGGTGAAGCGCTGCTTGTCCTCCAGGAGGCTCTCGGACAGCACCTTCAGGACGGCGCGGTACTCCTCGTGATCGGATTCGTCGGGAACCGGTACGGCACCGGCCTTCTCGAACTCGACGCCCTTGTGGACCAGCAGCGTCGCGTCGCCGCCGTCGTCCACGATGGCCGTGGGGCCCTGTTCGTCGCCGAAGTCGAACAGCCGCGAGGTGCACCACCAGTACTCGTCGAGGGTCTCGCCCTTCCACGCGAACACGGGCGTGCCGCTGGGGGCCTCGACCGTGCCGTGTGGACCGACGACGACGGCCGCGGCCGCGTCGTCCTGTGTGGAGAAGATGTTGCACGAGACCCAGCGCACGTCGGCGCCCAGCTCCACCAGCGTCTCGATCAGCACGGCGGTCTGCACGGTCATGTGCAGCGAACCGGCGATCCGGGCGCCGGCCAGCGGGCGGGTGTCGGCGTACTCGCGCCGCAGCGCCATCAACCCCGGCATCTCGTGCTCCGCCAGGCGGATCTGGTGGCGCCCGGCCTCGGCCAGGGACATATCGGCCACGGCGAACTCGAGGCCGTTGCGGCTTTGGAATCGGGAAAATGGGTGATCCATTGTGGTCACCTCCTGTTACGGAGGCGCCCTTCGTTCAGGAACCGCGGCCGAGCGTGGCGGATGAGTCATCCGTTGCAGCGCCTCTCGGCGGCGACGCTTTCAACATAACTCCGTGCGCGCGAAAGTCAAGCCCCGGGGTTGTCGCGAGCACAACGATCGGCGTCGTTGGCCTCGAGGACCCGGCGCAACAGCGAGACCAGGGTGCGCTGCTCGGCGGCCGACAGGCACCCCAGGAACTCGCGCTGCGAGCGCCTGGCGGCCGGTGCCAGCGCGGCGATCAGCTTCACTCCGTCGTCGGTGAGCTCGACGCGATGCCGCCTGCGGTCGTGCGGATCGGGTGAGCGGGTGACGATCCCGCGCTCCTCGAGGAAATCGATGTGCCGCACCAGGTGGCTCTTGTCGAACCGCAGCCGGCGGGAGATCTCCTGCTGCGACTGTGGTCCGAAGTCGTTGAGCGCGGTGATCACCGCGTGGTGCTCCAGCTTCAGGCCGTGCGCGGCCAGCTCGGCCTCGATGGCGCGGCGGCCGTAGATCGACACGTTGCCCGCCAGATAGGACGGGAAGGCCAACAGCGATGGCGGGCGGCTGTCGAGTGTGTTCATGGCGACATGGTAGCTCAGTAAAACAGTTGCATCGTGCTACGGTTGCGAAAAGCACCGATTACGGAAGGCGAAACCATGAGCGACAACGACAAGCCCGTACTGGTCCTGGGATCCACCGGCCTGCAGGGCGGCGCCACCGCCCGGGCCCTGCTGAAGGCGGGAATCCCGGTGCGGGCCCTGACCCGCGACCCCGACTCCGGCGCCGCCCGGGCGCTGGCGGCCGCCGGGGCCACCCTCGTCAAGGGCGACCTGGACGACC
Source organism: Stackebrandtia sp. (assembly GCF_035643755.1). Classification (NCBI taxonomy): domain Bacteria; kingdom Bacillati; phylum Actinomycetota; class Actinomycetes; order Glycomycetales; family Glycomycetaceae; genus Stackebrandtia; species Stackebrandtia sp. Next base: position 10,071 of record NZ_DASQPW010000194.1, read on the forward strand.
GCGAGTCGCTGCGCGCGGCCATGGCGGGAGTGCGCGGCGTGTTCAGCGTGCAGACCTTCGTCCCGCCCGCTGGAGTGGAGGGCGAGGAGAGACAGGGCAAGGCGGTGGCCGACATCGCCGCGCAGACCTCCGTGCCGCACCTGGTCTACTCCTCGGTGGAGGGAGCGCAGCACTCCAGCGGCATCCCGCACTTCGACAGCAAATGGCATGTGGAGCAACACATCCGCGAACTCGGCGTGCCCACCACCGTGCTGCGCCCGGTGTACTTCATGGAAAACCTCACGGGCATGACGCGCGGCGGCGGCGACGGCGCCGTCTTCCAACAGCCCCTGGGCGCCGACGTCCCGATCCAGATCGTCGCCACCGCCGACATCGGCTCGGTGGCCGCCGCCGCGTTCGCCAGGCCCGCGGACCACATCGGACGCGACATCGGCGTCGCCGGGGACGAACTCACCGGATCCCGGATCGCCGAGACGATCTCGCGCGTCACGGGCGTGCCCACCCGCTACGAGGCCCAGTCGATCGAGCAGGCCCGCGCGTTCAGCGACGACCTGGCCGCCATGTTCCAGTGGTTCGCCGACACCGGCTTCGACGTCGACATCCCCGCCCTGCGCCGCGACCAACCCGGCCTTCGCTCCCTCGACGACTGGCTGCGCGATAGCGGCTGGAAGCCCGCCGCGGCGGGTTAGGCGGCCTTGCGTCCCCTTCGGGCGTAATACTCCGCCACCAGCCTCATGCCCAGGTACCCGACGGGCCACGCGACCATCGTCCACCGCCCCGCCAGGTACGCGATCGGGATCGACACCGCGAACATCGCCGTGGTGAACCCCGACCACGCCAGGAGCCCCGTGATCACCGCGCGCGGGGCTCCGGCGTCCAACAGCCCCGAGCGCTTGATGTGGCGGATCATCACCAGCGTCGCCCCGCCCAGCAACGTCATCGCCGCGGAGTACACCATCACGCCCGCGGCGTTGGGCACCTCCCCGAGGGTCTTACTCGCCCAAGGGATCAACACGTATCCGAACAGGACGATCAGGTTCAGGGTGATGAGCCCGGGATTGGCGCGGCTGACGTGCGTGAACAGCATGTGATGCGCCGTCCAGGTCGCCGCGATCACCGAAAACGAGATCAGGAACGCGATGTAGACCGAGCCGTGCTCGGCGAAGGCGCCCCACAGCTGCGACGGCTCCTCGACATCGGGAACGGGCAGCTCCAGGGCCAACAGGGTGATCATGATGGCGATCACCGCGTCGGAGAAGAAGATCATTCGTTCCAGGCCGTGGGACTTCGCCGACATGGGGGTTCCTTTCGCGGGGCGGCGTTGAGCGGCGGAAACCTATCACTGCCCCGCGCCCGCGAGACCGTTGAGCAGGAGGTCGGTCAGCGCGTCGACGATCGCGTCGTCGCCGTACGCGGGCCCGTGATCGCCCGCGGTGAACAGGCTGTAGCCCAGCATCGACATCATCGCCCCCATGGCGGCGGCCAGCAGCGCGGGATCGCCGGGCAGCCGATGGCCCTTCTCGCTCAGGTACTCCAGGTGGCGTCGGAACGATCCCGTCTCGTCGTACAGGGTCCGCCAGGCGCTGCCCGTGCTGGGGTCGGCGGCCATGGTCGACTGGAGCCGGGCCACGATCACGGGCAGATGCTTGCGGTACACCGTGACGAACACCGCGATGTGCGCCCGCAGGTGGGCGCGGTCGGTGAGATCGTGCTCGCCTTCCAGGTGCTCGATCCCGATGTCGGCGTCGTTCTCCAGGTCGGCCATCAGCGCGGTGAGCAGCTCGTCCTTGTCGGCGAAGTGCTCGTAGAACGTCCCCGTGGAGCGGCCCGCCGCCGCCGTGATGTCGGTGATCTTGGTGCCCAGGTAGCCCCGCTCGGCGAAGACCCGACGCGCGGCGTCCAGTAGCGCGGCTCGAGTCAGCGCGGCCCTTTCCTTGCGCGTCACCACAGCGTTTCCTGTCCCGTCGAGTTGACGATGACCGTATCAGTCGTCATACTGAATCTATATTCACCGAATCTGTATTCAGTTAAGGAGCAACCATGAAGATCATCGTGGCGGGCGGCGGAGTCGCGGGCACGACGGCGGCGATCGCCCTGCGCCGCAACGGCGCCGACGTCGAGATCATCGAGGCATACCCCGACCCCGCCGGCCAGGTCGGCTCGTTCCTCAGCCTGGCCCGCAACGGATTGGCGACCCTGGAGGCGCTGGACTGCCACGCCGCCGTGGCCGCGGCCGGCTTCGAGGTGCCCCGGCAGCGCCTGTGGTCGGCCCGCGGCAATCTCCTCGCCGACACCGCCCGGGGCCGCCGCGCCACCGACCCCAAGCACGGCATCACCCAGCTGCGGACCCGTCTGGTCGCCGCCCTGCGCCGGGTCGCCGCCGAGCGCGGGGCCACGATCACCACCGGCGCTCGCGTCACCGCCGCCTCCGCCGACGCCGACGGCGTCACCGTCCGCCTCTCCGACGGTGGCACCCGCCGCGCCGACCTGCTCGTCGGCGCCGACGGCATCTGGTCCACCCTGCGCACCACCCTCGACCCCGCCGCGCCCACCCCCCGCTACGCGGGCCTGTTCACGATCTCGGGCATCGCCGAAGGGATCCCGACCGAACCCGGCTACTTCAACATGACCTTCGCCCGCCCCGGCGCCTTCGTCCACGTCGCCTCCCCCGACGGCACCACCTGGTGGGCCGCCCAGGTCGCCCGCCCCGAACCCCCCGACCTGTCCGCCCCGACCGACGCCGCCTGGCGGGACTCCCTGACCCACTGGTACCGCCACACCGACTCCGTCCGCCGCATCCTCGCCCACACCACCCAACTCCACCGCCCCACCCTCAACCACACCCTCGACCCCGTCGGCGTCGTCCACAATGACCGCATCGTCCTGATCGGCGACGCCGCCCACCCCGTCGGCGCGGGCCAGGGGGCGTCCATGGCCATAGAGGACGCCTTCGTCCTCGCCCAATCCCTGCGCGCCAACGCCGCCATTCCCGCGGCCCTGTCGGCCTTCGCGGATCTACGCCGCCCCCGCATCGCCAAGATGCTCAAGAGCGCGAACGACAACCGCGACTCCAAGACCGCGGGCCCGATCGCGCGCGTCGTCCGCGGCGCGATGATGCGCCTCTTCGTCCCGCTGGTCTTCGACCGCGCCACCGCCTGGCTCTACGACTTCGACCCCGGCGAGCTGCCGCAGGCGGCCGTCCGCTCCTGAGCCGCGCAGACTGGCGCGATGGACATCGAGAATCTTCGGCGCCGCGCCATGCGGGTCCACGACCGTTACGACGAGCTCAACCTGGCGAAACGGGGACGGGCGTGGACCCGCGAGGGGTTCATGCTCGGATTCATGGGGGACGTCGGCGATCTGGCGAAGCTGGTCATGGCGGCCGAGGGCGCGCGGGACGTCCCCGGCGGGCGCGCGGCACTGGAACACGAGCTGGCCGACTGTCTGTGGTCCGTGCTGATCCTGGCTCAAAAGTACAACGTGGACATTGAGGCCGTGTTCGTTCGCACCATGGACGAGCTCGAGAAGTCCATCACCGACAAGCTCGACGCGTCGCCGCCTACCCCTTGACAATCATGAGTCATGCAAGTAATCATGAGTGATGCATGATGTCGCACGGACGGCCAACCTGCTGGGCGCCGCCGCCGTCGCCTTCGGTGACCTGGTGCTCGCCAGCGCCACCGAGGCCAGCGGCGCCAGCGCCAGCGGGGCGGCGGCCCTGGTGACGCTGTCGGCCGCCCCCGATATCAGCGTCACCGAACTCGGCCGTCGGGTGGGGCTGACCCAGTCCGCGTCCGCCCGCATGGTCGACTCCCTGGAGGCCGACGGCCTGGTGGAGCGGCGCGCCCACGCGTTCAACAAGCGATGGGTGACCGTGCACCCCACCAGGTCGGGGCGCGCCGCCGCGCGAAGGCTGTTGGCGCTGCGCGAAAGGCGGCTCGCCGCGGCCGTGTCCACCCTGGATGAAGTCGACCAGCGGGCGCTGGCCGAAGTGCTGGGCAAGCTGCTGACACAGGTGTACGCCGATGTCGGCGACTCCCAGTACCTGTGCCGCCTGTGCGACCGCGAATGTTGCGGGGCAAGCGAACCCTGCCCCGTCGGAGAAGCGGAGCGAAACAATGACACGCACCATCGCTAACTGGAATCTGGACGAGACCTTCGACTCCGACACGGGCCGCATCGCGTGGACCAGTTTCGGGGCCCCGACCGCACCGCCCGTCGTGCTGCTGCACGGCACCCCGTTCTCGTCCTTCATCTGGCACGACATCGCCCCGGCCCTGGCGCACGACCATCGGGTCTACGTGTGGGACATGCCCGGCTACGGGCAATCGGAACGGTCCGTCGGCCAGGACCTGTCCCTGCCCAACCTCGGCCGCGTCTTCGCCGCGCTCGTCGACCACTGGGGACTGACCGACCCGACCGTCATCGCGCACGACACCGGCGGCGGTCTCGCGCTCGACGCCCACGTGACCCACGGCGTCTCCTACGGGCGGCTCGCCCTGGTGGACGCCGTTGCCTTGGCGCCGTGGGGAAGCCCGTTCTTCCAGGCCGTCGGCGACCACCTCGACGTCCTCGCCCGCATACCGTCCACACTGCACGAGCCCCTGTTGCGCGCGTACCTCGACCAGGCCAGCGGGCGGGGCCTGCACCCGTGTGACCTCGACGGGCTGATGGCGCCCTGGTCAGGAGACCGAGGCCAGGCCGACTTCTACCGCCAGCTCGAGTTTCGGCGCGCCGACGAGGCGTACACCGACCGCATCAAGGACCAATACCCCGCCATCACCATGCCCGTCCACCTCTACTGGGGCACCGAGGACGACTGGATTCCCGTCGATCGCGCCCACGAGCTGCTCGCCCGCATCCCGGGCTCCCGCCTGCGCATGCTCCCCGAGGCCGGGCACCTGTCGCCACTGGACAATCCGGCGGCCCTCACCTGCGGCCTGATGAGCTTCCTGCGCTGAGGCGGGTCAGCTCGCCGGCTCGTCGGCGCCGATCCGCGCGCGCAGCCCTGCGACGGCGTCGCGGAGCAGGGACGGGTCGTCGTTGTCCACGCCGTACCTGATCGCGTGCACCGCGCCCATCCACCAGTAGAACCGCAGCCGCTTCCACGACACCTCGTGGGCGTGCCGCTCGATCATGCGTCGGGTTTCCTTGTCTCCCAACGTGATCAACAACCCCACGAAGTCGATGGACGGGTCGCCGATCGCGGCGGTCTCGAAGTCGATGAGTCCCGTGGCCGCTCGGGTCGACGGATCGACCAGGATGTGATTGGTCCCCAGGTCGCCGTGCACCAGGGTGGGGGAGAAGTCGCGGAGCAACCGAAGGGCCCGCTCGTGCCGCCCCAGCAACAGTTCCCTCAACGGATCGTCCAAGGTGGGCACAACCGTGGAGTCGATCCAGTCGCGGTCGGCGGCGTAACCGGCCTCCCAGTGCCTCGCGTCGACGGGCTCATCGAGCAGCGCCGCCGCCTCCGCGACGGGAAACCCATGCAGCCCGCTCAACACCGCGTCCACCGCTGCCGTGTCGTCCCCCACCTGGAACGGGCGCCCCACCACCTTGCGATACGCCATGTACGTGAAGCCCCGAAACTCCCCGAACGCCGTCGGCACGGGCACCTGAAAATCGATCGCCGCCGCCAGCTTCGGCAACAGCCGCGCCTCCCGCCGATGGCTGGCCGCCGTGCCGTCGGTGCGCGCTATCCGCACGATATGGGTATCGCCGACATCGAACGTCCACGACGCCCAACCGCCCTCGATCCGCGCCACCTCCACGTCCCCAAACCCCAGCTCCGCCACCAACGGCGCCACATCATCGGTCTCCATGGGCCCCGACGCTAGCCCCTCGACCGCGCGATCTCCACCACGATTACGCGGCGAACGGCCCGCCCCCTCGCCCGACTCAGGAGTGCGCGCTCACACAAAACTGGTTGCCGTGCGGGTCGGCGAGAATCGTCCACTCGATCCCGGGCGCCTCATGATCGGCCACCTGACTCGCCCCCATCCCCACCAGCCGCTCCACCTCGGTCTTTCGATCCTCGGCGGCGAGATCGATGTGGACGGAGTTGGCCGCGGTGTTCTCCCCCTTCTGAAACCCCAACCCCATGTCTCCCGCCCGCATGAACACGAACTCCTCGTAATCCGCGGTCACGGTCCCACCCAACGCCTCCACCCACCAGGCGGACAGCTCGCGAGGGTTCGTGGTGTTGAACGTGACGTTGACGATCTTCAGACTCATGG
>NZ_DASQPW010000195.1:0-3234 GCF_035643755.1 Stackebrandtia sp.
GTGTCGACCTGGAGCACGTGCAACAGCCGCAGCACGCCCCGCGCGTGCACCACGGCGCGCTCCCCCGCCGCCGTCGGGCTCGCCCCCCGGCGGCCCCGCTCGAACAGCACGGCGCCGAGCTTGCGCTCCACGGCGCGTACCGCGTGCGACACCGCCGACTGGGTGAGGCCCAGCTCGGTCGCGGCGGCCGAGAAGCTCCCGGCGCGGGCCACCGCGTCGATCACGCGCAGCTCGGCGGGTTGCGGGTCGGAGGTCACCAGCGAACCCTAGCGCCCTACGCCGCGGCGTCGGCGCGCTGAAACTCGTGCATGGTCTCGACGACGGCGAACCCGAAGTCGGCGTTGACCTTGCGCATCGGGGCGTTGTCGCCCGCCGTCCAGGTGTGCACCCGTCGGCGGTCGGGATGGTCGCGCCGCAGGATGTCGAGTTGCGCGTCTTCATCGCGCCGCCGAGGCGGTGCCCGCGGTGGGCGCGCACCACCAGGGTGTCGTCCTGGTAGACCTCGCCGGGGGTGTGGGCGGGCACGAACATGAGGCTGTAGCCGCAGAAGCCGTGTTCGGGGTGGCGGGCGGCGGTGATAACGGTGGTGAAGCCCTGCGCCGCCAGGGACTCTTCGCTGTCGCGCAGGCGTTCGGCGGTCCACACTTTGGCCTCCTTCACGGCCTCGCCGGTGGGCACGTCGTGCTCCATGATGTTGCGCATCCGCACGAAGTCCTCGGCGTGCTCGTCGGGGCAGGCGCCGACCCAGGAGACGAAGTCGTATCCCGTGCCGTTGTCGCGCAACGCATCCAGCCTTGGCGGCGGGACGGGCAGCTCCAGCACCAGGCGGTCCTCGCGGTGCCGGCTGGCAAAGCCGTGCCGCAGCGCGAAACGGGAACCGGGGTGTTCGTCGAGCGCGCGGCCCCGTGGCACGTCCACCTCGGCGTCGTGGACGGTGCGGCCGTGCTCGGAGGCGAAGCGTTGCCCGAACGCGAACAGCGCACCGCCGTGGCCCCGGCGGCGGTGCTCGGGCGGGACGGCCAGCGTCCAGTCGGCCAGGTCGCGGTTCTCCCGCAGCGGCAGGTCGAGCCGCAGCGCCCCCGCCAGGGTGTCGCCGTCGAAGGAGCCGAACACCCGGCGCAGCGCGGTGGGCTTCGGGTTGCGCAGGGAGGCACGCACCTCCTCGTAGGCGAACACCAGCGGCGCGGTGCGCTCGGCGACCGACCCGGCGCGGCAGGCCCGGTACCAGGCGCGCAGCGCGTCCTCGTCGTGCGGGTCGATCTCGCGGACGTCGGGCACGGTGGCTCCTTCGCGGGGCGGGGCGTGGGCGCGGCGAACGCTATCAGCCGCCGCGGCGCGGCGCACGGAAGTTTCGCCGTCCATGAACGCCGCTCATGGAAAACGCCGGAGCATGAGCGCGTTGACCTGCACAATCGCGGCGGGCGTTCCTAGGCTTACGGCCTCGACGACATGAAGGAGAAACCATGCGTGCCATACAGTTCGACCGCTTCGGCGGCCCCGAGGTGCTCGACCTGGTGGAGCGGGACGATCCCGCCGCCGACGGCGACAGGCTCTTGCTGGACGTCACCGCCGCGGGCGTGAACTTCGCCGACATCGAGCAGGTGTCGGGCGAGTACGCCAAGCCGAAGGCCCTGCCGCACATCCCGGGCAGCGAGGTGGTGGGCCGCACCGCCGACGGCCGCAGGGTCGCGGCGTTGACCAGCGGCGGCGGGGGCTACGCGTCGCGGGCCGCTGTCCATGCGCACCTGGCGGTCGACGTCCCCGACGGCGTCGACGACGGCTCGGCGCTGGCGGTGCTGGTGCAGGGCCTCACCGCCTGGCACATGCTGGCGAGCGCGGCGCGGCTCGCCCCCGCGGAGACGGTGGTGGTGCACGCCGCTGCGGGCGGCGTGGGTTCGCTGGCGGTGCAGTTGGCCCGGGGGCTGGGCGCGGGCAGGGTGATCGCGGTGGCGTCCACGCAGGACAAGCGGCGGCTGGCGGTGGAGCTGGGTGCCGACGTCGCGGTGTCCGACGAGGCCGACGACTACCCCGCGCGGATTCGCGCCGCCAACGACGGGCTCGGTGCCGACGTGATCCTGGACGCCAACGGCGGTGCGCTGCAGGAGATCGCGGCGAAGGCGCTGGCCCCGCTGGGCCGCCTGGTGAGTTACGGCAACGCCTCGGGGGAACCGCGTCCGCTGTTCAACCCCGACGATCTCGCCGAGAACAACGCCGCGCTGATCGGGTTCTGGATTCGCCCGCTGCTGGACCTGCCCGGATACCTGGAGGAGCCGCTGGGGCGGATGTTCGCGATGGTGGGCGACCAGACGTTGCGGCCCCTGGTGTCCAGCGAGTACGCCTTGGACAACGCGCGCCAGGCGCATCAGGACATGAAGGACCGTCGCACCACGGGAAAGGTGTGGCTGAGGGTCTGAGCTCCATCGGGGTGGGCCGTTCCACCCGCCCGGAGCACCCATGAGTCTTCGACGCCCACCTGCCACTATGGTGAGTTCTATATATGCGAATCTCATTCTGATCGAAAGTGGACGGTCGCAAGTGACGGAGCTACGGGGCGGTGATCCGCGCCAGATCGGTCCATACCGGTTGGAGTCCCGACTGGGCGCGGGCGGGAAGGGGCAGGTGTTCCTCGGCATCGCCGAGTCGGGGCAACGGGTGGCGGTGAGGTTGCTGAAGCCCGAACTCGCCGACGAACCCGAGTTTCGCGGCCGCTTCGCGCGCGAAGTGGACACCGCGCGGACGGTGGACAGTCTCCACGTCGCATCCATTATGGATGGCGATGCGAGCGCGGACCCGCCATGGTTGGCCACCGAGTACCTCCCCGGGGCGTCGGTGTACCAGCGCGTGTCCGAGCGCGGACCACTCGGACCCTACGAACTTCGGGATCTGGGGATCCGGCTGGCAAGGGGACTGGTCGACATTCACCGTCGCGGCCTCGTCCACGGGGATCTCAAGCCCGGCAACGTGATCCTGACCAACGAGGGACCAAAGATCATCGACTTCGGGACCTCGCGGGCCGCGGACGCCAGCACGCTCACCGCTGCCGCCGCGGGGACGTACGCGTACATGTCCCCGGAGCAGATCACCTCCGATCGCGCCACCCCGGCGAGCGACGTGTTCGCGTTGGGCTGTGTCCTCGCGTTCGCCGCCACCGGTGCCGGGCCATTCGACGCCCCCAGCGTTCCCGCGATCGTCCACCAGGTCACCAGCGAAGAGCCCCGTCTCGACGCCGTGCCC
>NZ_DASQPW010000196.1:0-22778 GCF_035643755.1 Stackebrandtia sp.
GTGTTGCGCGCCAACCTGATCCGCGATCGGCTGTCCGGGCGCGGCGGCATGGCGTCCATCGGACTGCCGGTCGCCAAGGTCGGCAAGCTCATCACGCAATGGGGCGATCGAATCTCCGTGGCCACGATCAATGGTCCCCATGCGACAGTGGTGTCGGGCGAACCCGGCGCCCTGGACGAACTGCTGGCCGCCTGCGAGATCGACGGGGTCCGGGCCCGGCGCGTCGCGGTGGACTACGCCTCCCACTCCACTCAGGTGGAAGCGATCCACGGCGACCTGTTGGAGACGCTCAGCGGCATCAGTCCGCGGCAGACCCGCGTGCCGCTGCGCTCCACGGTCACCGAGCAGGTCGTGGCCGGGGAGACCCTCGACGCCGACTACTGGTTCCGCAACCTCCGCCACACCGTGCGACTCGACCCGGTCATCAGGTCGCTGCTGTCGAGCGGGCACCGTGCGTTCATCGAAGTCAGCCCGCACCCGGTGCTGTGCGACAGCCTCGCCGCGATCGCCGAGGACCTCGGCGTCGACGCACTGGTGGTGGGGTCGTTGCGACGCGACGACGGCGGCGCCGGACGGTTCCTCACCTCGGCGGCCGAGGCCCAGGTTCGCGGGGTCCACGTCGACTGGCCGATCGAACCGGTCGGGGCGCCGGTCGACCTCCCGACCTACGCGTTTCAGCGTCAGCGGTACTGGATCTCCCCGGAGTCGGCCGGGCGCGCCGACTCCGCGCCCTTCGGGTGCCGGGTGGCGCCCCTGGCCGACGCGGACGCCGCGATCCTGCACGCCTCGCTGTCCCGCAGGGACGACGCCTGGCTCGGCGACCATGTCGTCAACGGCCGCGCCGTGGTGCCGGGAACCGCATTCGTCGAACTGGCGATCCGGGCCGGCGACGCGCTCGGTTGCGGGCACCTGGTCGAACTGAACTTCGCCGAGCCCCTTGTCCTGGGCCCCGACGACCGCAGCCAGATCCAGGTGCGGGTCGACGAACCCGACGCCGACGGCCATCGGCCGGTCACGGTGTACTCGATGGCCGAGGCCGCCGAACAGACCTGGATCCGCCACGCCGCGGGCGCGCTGGCCGCGTCCCGGGCCGCTTCCGCGCGCCCGGACCCCGCCGTCGTCGTCTGGCCGCCCCACGGCGCGCGTCCGATCGACGCGGACGAGCTGTACGCCGGCACCGCGCGGCTGGGCTACGACTACGGCCCCTGCTTCCGCGGCATCACCCGGGCGTGGCGCGGCGACGACGAGATCTACGCCGAGGTGACGCTTCCCGACGACCAGCGCGCCGGGGCCGCGGGCTTCGGGATGCACCCGGCGCTGTTGGACGCCGCGCTGCACGGCTTCCTCGCCGACCGCGTCGACGACCCCGACGCCACGGTGGCGCTGCCGTTCACCATCGCGGGAGTGGAGCTGCACGCCTCGGGCGCCACCGCCCTGCGCGTCGTCCTGCGGCACAACGACGACGATTCGGTGCGTGCCCACATCGCCGACCAGACCGGCTCGCCGATCGCCACGGTGGAATCGCTGTTGCTGCGCGAACTCGCCGAGCCGCAGCGGCTCCAGGCGGCCGGCCCCGGCGGCCTCTACCGCCTCGACCTGGTGCCCGTCGAGGCCGAAGACCATGCGGCCGAACGACTTCCGACGGTGACACGCGCCTCCGAATTGGACGACCTTGCCGCCGCGACTCCCCCGGTTGTGCTGGCGCGAGTCGCCACCGGCGACGTCGCCGACACCGCCCTCGCCTGTCTGGAACTGGCCCAGGCGTGGCTGAAGCGCGGCGACGCCGGCCGCCTCGTCTTCGTCACCGCGGACGACTCCGCCGTCTCGACGGCCGTCGCCGGTTTCGCCAGGGCCGCCTCCACCGAGCACCCTGACCGCTTCGCCTTGGTGCGCGGCGACAGCGACAGGCCCCGCGCCCTACCGTCCGCGTCGGAGCCCGAGCTTCATCTCCGCGATGGACGGGCCACGGCCCCCCGCCTGAGGCGGCTCGGCGCCTCGACGGCCGCTTTCGCCTGGGACACCGACAAGACCGTCCTGATCACCGGCGGCACCGGGACCCTGGGCGGCATCCTGGCCAGGCATCTCGCCGGACAACACGGCGTTCGCCGCCTCATGCTGGTGAGCCGCGGCGGAATGCGGGCGCCGGGATCGGCCGAGCTCGTCGCCGAGCTGCGGGAGCTCGGCGCGGACGTCCGCGTCGAGGCCCGCGACCTCACCGACCGGGCCGCGACCGCGCGGCTCCTCGACGGCGTCGCCCTGGGCGCCGTGATCCACGCGGCGGGCGTGCTCGACGACGCGCTCATCGAGTCGATGACGCCCGACCAGCTCGACCGGGTGCTGCGCGCCAAGGCCGAGTCCGCGGCGATCCTCGACGACCTGACCGACGGCATGGACCTGGACGCCTTCGTGATGTTCTCGTCCATCGCCGGCGTCATCGGCATGGCGGGGCAGGCGAACTACGCCGCCGCCAACGCCTTCCTCGACGGGCTGGCCCTCCAGCGCCGCGCCCGGGGACTGAGGGCCACCGCGATCCGTTGGGGCCTATGGGAACAGGCCAGCGCGATGACCGGCCACCTGGACCGGCGCGACCTCGCGCGGGTCGGGAGCGCGGGCGTGACCCCGCTGGGGACACCGCAGGGTCTGGCATGGTTCGACGCCTGCCTGGCCCGCGACGAGCCGAACCCGATCGCCGCTCGACTGGACATCCCCCGGCTGCGGGAGCGCGCGGAGGCCGGCGACCTGCCGCCGATCTACTCCGAGCTCGTTGCCGCCCCGAACCGAAGACAGGCCGGGACCGAGGTGGCGCGGGCCGACCTCGCCACCCAACTGGCACAGCTGTCCACTGAGCATCGTTCGCGGTACCTGCTCGATCTGGTGCGTTCGCACGCCGCGACCGTGCTGCGCCTGGGATCGGCCGACGACGTCGGACCCGACGTGACGTTCCGCGAGGTCGGCTTCGACTCCCTCACCGCGGTCGAGCTGCGCAACCGACTCAACCGGCACACCGGGCTGCGGCTTCCCAGCACGGTCGCGTTCCTCCACCCCACCGCCGCACAGCTGGCCGCGCGGATCGGCGAGGATCTCGCCGCCGAGGCCGCACCCGCTGTGCCCCAAGCCTTCGAGGATCTGGACCGGCTGCGCGGCTCCATCGCGCAGCTCTCCAGCGGCGACACCGACCGAACCGAGGCGATATCCCGACTGAGCGCGCTGCTGGCCGACCTTCAGGCCGAGGCGCCCTCCGGTTCCACGGGATACGCCGACCTCGATGCGGCCACCGATGATGAAATGTTCGCCCTCATAGACAAGGAGCTCCATAGTGAGTGAAACTCCGTCCTCAGAGGAGGACGCGGCGTCTCGCGCGGCCCCGGATGAGGCGCCGCCGAGACGGGCGATCGTCTGCGGCGCCAGTATGAGCGGGCTGCTGGCCGCCCGCGCCCTCAGCGACCACTTCCCCAAGGTGACGATCATCGAGCGCGACGCGCTGCCGGACGAGGCCGCCTCGCGCCGCGGTGTTCCGCAGGGTGAACACATCCACGTGCTGCTGGCCCGTGGCGGGCAGGTCCTGGACGAGCTGTTCCCGGGACTGGTCGACGAGCTCACCGGCCAGGGTGTCCCCTTGGCCGACATGATGACGCAGACCCGGTTCGTGTTCTCGGGACACGAGTTCGCCCGTGGAAACTGTGAATCCCAACTGATCCAGGCCTCGCGCCCGCTGCTGGAGCACACCGTCCGATCCCGAGTGTCCCAATTGCCCGGTGTCGAGATCGTCGACCGGTGCGAGGCGACCGGGCTCATCGTCTCCGACGGCGCCGTGGTCGGCGCCAAGATCACGCATCTGGGCGACGAGCCTCGCGAGGAGTCCCTCGACGCCGAGCTGGTCGTCGACGCGATGGGCCGCTCCGGGCGCATGAAGACCTGGCTGACCGAGCTCGGTTACGACGCGCCCGCCGAGGATCGCGTCAAATGCGACGTCACCTACGTCAGCCGCACCTTCCGGATGCCCGCCGACGCGCTGGGGCCCGACCGGTTCGTGTTCGTCGGCGCCGAGGCCGAGCGCCCCAGCCTGTTCGGCATCGTCAATGTGGAGGGTGACCGATGGATGGCCACCAATGCGGGCATGGCGGGCATCCGGCCGCCGTCCGATGAGGCCGGTTGGCTGGCCTTCGTCGAGACGATGCCGATCCCGGACGTCGCCAAGGCGCTGGCCGATGCCGAGCCGCTGAACGACTTCGTCACCCACCGGTTCCCGGCCAGCACCTGGCGACGCTACGACCGGTTGGGCCGGCTGCCCGCCGGTCTGCTGGCCTTCGGCGACGCCATCTGCAGCTTCAATCCCGTGTACGGCCAGGGAATGACGGTGGCGAGTCTGGAGGCCCAGGCGCTGCGCGAGTGCTTGGGCAAGGGCACCACGGACCTGCCGCGGCGCTTCTTCAAGTCCGCCGCCAAGGTCATCGGCGCCCCCTGGCAGTTGGCCGGTGGCGGCGACCTCGCGATCCCCGCGATCGAGGGCGACCGTCCGCTGCCGGTACGTCTCATCAACCGATACGTGGCGCGCATTCACGCCGCCTGTGCCGCACACCCCAAGATCGCGGCGACGTTCATCCGGGTTGCCGGATTCCTCGACGCGCCCTCGGCGATCTTCTCCCCCGGCTTCATGGCCCGGGTGCTTTCGACCCCCAGGAGAAAATAGATGTCCCTGTTCAAACGTTGGTCGCCGCGAACGCGCCGACTCGCACTGGCGGCCGCGGCCGTCGTGGCCCTGTCGGGTCTGGTCTACACCGGGGCCCAAGCGCAGGCGGATGGTCAGGCGACCGAGTGTAAGGACGCCGCGGTGCCGGTGAAGGTCGGCGGCACCTCCGGGTCCATCGCCGGCACCCTGTGCACCCCACCGAACGCCACGGCGGTGCAGCTGCTGGTGCACGGCTGGACGTACAACCGCCAGTATTTCGATACCCCATACGAATCCGGCACCTACTCGTACTCACGCGCCGCCAACGCCGCCGGGTACGCGACCTTCGCCATCGATCGGCTCGCGGCCGGCGAGTCGCTGCACCCGTTGAGCCTGTTCGACACCTTTGACAACGACGTGCGCACCGTCCACGAGGTCGTCCAGGCATTGCGCGACGGCTCGCTGGGCAGCACCTTCGACAAGGTGGTCGGCGTCGGTCACAGCACCGGCTCGGCGGTGGTGACGGCCGAAGTCGGCAAGTACAACGACCTCGACGCGGTCGTGACGACCGGGTACACCCACATGTTCAACTCCGTCTACACCGCGCCGACGGTGGCCGGACGCGACTACCTGGCGTCCGGCGACGAGCAGTTCGCCGACCGCGACCTCGATCCGTTGTATCTCACGAGCATCCCGGGAACGCGCTACACCTTCTACGAGAAGGACAACGCCGATCCCAAGATGATCGACACCGATGAGAAGGTCATGCGCGACACCACCAGCCTGATCAAGCTCGCCACCATGCCGGTCCCGGGTGACCTGAAGAACCAGAACCGCCACACCAACCTGCCCGTGCTGGCCGTCAACGGCGCGCACGAGCCGCTGTTTTGTGGTCTGGGCACCGCGACCTGCACCTCGGACGACGCCATCGCCGAGTTCGAGCGAAAGTGGTACGGACCTAAGGCCACGGTGGAGGGATATTCGGTTCCCGGCACCGGCCACGACATCATGCTCGAGAAGAACTCCCCCAAGGCCGCCAAGCGGATCCTGCGGTTCGTCGACAAGTACGTCGGGCATGGTGACGGCATGATCGGCAGCGCGCCGGGCACCCGACCCGAAATCGTCGAGCGGTCGCAGACGAGGCCGCCGCTGACCGCACGGCTCGCCAACAAGGCGCTGTCGGCGGCGGTGCTGCCGCTGGTCGACCGCTACGCGGACACCGTCGACCCGCTTCCCGGCATGGACGGCTCCAACCCCGTTCCGATCACCGGGGACCTGATGGTCGCGATCGCCAAGCTGGTCGGGCACGCGCAAGACGGCCTGCACCTGTAGCGGGCGCGGGTTTGGAAACCATGGTTCGTCAACGGCCGCGGTGTCGCGTGTGGTGGGCTCACCCGCGCGACACCGCGGCTTGGCATCGCACCCTGTTCACCGACGCCGAGCGTGATCGGGCGGCGGCCTACCGGCACAAGGTCGACGCCGATCGATTCATGGTGGGTTGCGCCTTGACCCGCCTGGCCCTGGGGCAATGGCTGGGGACGGCCCCCGCCGGGGTGCCGCTGCGACGCGACTGCCCGGATTGCGGGCGGCCCCACGGCAAGACCCGTGTGGACGGCGACCCGGCCTTCGTGTCGGTGTCGCACTCGGGCGATTGGGTGGTGGTGGCGGTGACCGATGCCGGTCCGATCGGCGTCGATGTGGAGGCGCATCGCGGCATCGGCGATGATCTCGCGCGCACCGTATTGGACGACACCGAGTTCCGCGAAGTGAAGCAGGCGCCGCCGGGACGGAAGGAGGCCGCGTTCTTCACCTACTGGGTGCGCAAGGAGGCGGCCGTCAAGGCCACCGGCGACGGTTTGAGAACCGATCTGAAGAAGGTACGGGTGTCGGGCTATCGCCAGCGGCCGCTGGTGCTGGAGTACCCCGCGTCCCCCGCGATGTGGCTGGCCGATCTGGAAGCCGGCGCCGATCACTCCGCCGCCGTGGCGGTGATCGCCCCGCGAATCCCCGCCGTCACGCACCACAATGGAGCGGAACTGCTGTCGACCCCCGCCTCGCCGCACGCCTTAGGCTGAGGCATGACCAGACGCTCCTGGACGGCCGTGATCGCTGGCGTGGTGCTGGTGGCGGGGCTCGGGCTGTGGTGGTGGATCCCGGATTCGACACCCGACCATCACGCTTCCGACCCCTTGCGGCCGAACGAATCCGGCACGGCATTGTTCCTGGACGGGTCCGGGAGCGAGCCCGTGGTGGCGCAGGTCGGCGCCGACGGGCACGGCGCCGCGACGCGCAGCGGCCTGAAGTGCCAGCGGGTGTACGGCGCGGCCGGCACCACGGTGTGCCTGTACGAGACGTACCGTCCGCCCGGATTCAAGGCGGCCGTGTACGACCGGCGGATGTCCCGGGTGGCGGCGGTGCGGGTGGACGGGACGCCGAGCCGGGCGCGGGTGTCGCCCAGCGGCGCGTTGGTGGCGTGGACGGTGTTTCGCACCGGCGACTCCTACCAGCCGCACGGCAGGTTCTCCACCACGACCGGGATCATGGACGCCGACGGCGGGCGCCTGCACGCGTCCCTCGAGGACTTCGCGGCCTATGTGGACGGAAAGCGCTACGACGCGAAGGACAGCAACTACTGGGGCGTCACCTTCGCCTCCGACGACAACACCTTCTACGTCACGTTGTCCTCCCGCGGGCACACCTGGCTGATGCGCGGCGACCTGAGGCGCGAACGCCTCACCAGCGTTCGCACCAATGTGGAGTGCCCGTCGTTGTCGCCGGACGGCACGCGCATCGCCTACAAGAAGAAGGTCTCCGATGACCGCGACCATCCGTGGCGGCTGCACGTCCTGACCCTGAAGGGCGGCAAGGACGTCGCGCTCGCCGAGCGGCACAGCGTCGACGACCAGGCCGTGTGGATGGGCGCCGACACCATCGCCTACGCCCGGCCCATCAACGGCAAGGGACCGTCGGTGTACACGGTGCCCGCCAACGGCTCCGGAGCCCCGAGGCTGTGGCGGGCCAGCGCGTCGTCGGTGTCGCCCCTTTAGGACGACGCCTTGTGGCACTTCTGGGAACCGGAGTCGGTGAACTCCCTGCCTGCCTGCGGCACGAAGTCCCAGGCGTAGTCGGTGCTCGACAGCGTCATCTTCAACACTCCGTAGGTGCCGTCGTCGCCGGCCTCGAAGTTCGGGACGTCGGCGTTGAAGTCGTACAGGCTCTGGCCGCCGCTTCCGACCACGAACTGGCGCACCCCGTCGGCGGAGGGGTTGCCGTCGGCGTCCTGGAGGGCGTAGCGCTGGTAGTTGTGGTCGTGGCCCGACAGCAGGATGTCGGCGTCGGCGTCGTCCAGGGCGTTCCAGATCGGCTTGATGTCGGTGTTGGAGCCGTGGTCGCCGCGCGAGTAGCGCGGGTGGTGTTCGTAGGCGGCGGTGCAGGGCTTGGTGTTGGCGGCCAGGTCATCCTTGAGCCACTTGACCTCTTCAGATCCTTCGGAGATGTCGATATTCGAGTTCAGCGAGATGAAGTGCCAGTCGCCGATGTCCCACGAGTAGTAGCCGCGGGCCGGGTCGCCGGCGGCGTCGCCGAAGTACTCGTAGTACCCGGATCCGTCCGAGTTGTACTCGTGGTTGCCGGGCGAGGGGTGGGTCTTGTCCTTGAAGCGGCCCCAGGTGGGGTCGTATTTGCTCATGAACTCGTCGTAGGTGCCGTCGTTGTAGGCGTTGTCGCCCGCGGTGAACACCGCGTCGGGGTTGATCTGCTCGATCTGGTCCGAGGTGGACTCACACATCGGTCCACACAGGTCGCCGGCGCCGGCGACCACCGGGTTGGCGTCCTGCAACGGCCGGGTCCCGTAGTCCATTCCAACGATGGAGTAGCTGCTGGAGTCGGCGTTCATCGATCCCGTCAACCGCACGCAGTCGCCCGAGAACGCGCGGGTGGTGAACTTGCGGTCCTTCCAGGCGTGGCCCCTGAAGGTGAAGCTTCCACCCTCGGATCCCTTGGTGCGCAACCAGTCGTCGCCCGTCAGGTTCAGGCCGCCGAAGGTGAGCCGCAGCCACTTGGCGCCGTCGTGACACACCTGGCGTCCGTTCGTGAAGCTGCCCGCGGTGCCCATTTCGGACACCGGCGCGGACTTCATGCCGCGCTGCCCCATCTGGTCGACGACCTCGGCGTACGTGGAGTCGTGGCTCTTGTCCCTCATCGCCACGGAGGCGCCGAACGACGTGGCGGTGGTGCTCAGGCCGAGCACCAGCACGACGGTGATCGCGCTGACCAGCCAGGTCTTGCGTTGGCGGAGGAGGGAAGTGGCGGGACCTCTGGGGTGTGCGGACGCCATGATGTCGCCGTCCTTTCTGGGCTTCGCGGGTTGCCGATACTATTGACAGTAGTGGCGCAGCGCGTGAAGTCAACACCTACGCATCCACCGCCACTCACGCGGCAACGCGCGTTGCCGCCCCTCGAACGCCCCCATGTCTTAGTGTCAGCGGTCATGAGCCCGATCGCCGTCCTGTTTCTCCTGGTGTTGGGCGGGGTCCTACTGGTGCCCGTCGCCGAACGGCTCCGGCTGCCCGCTCCGATCCTCACCACGGGCCTCGGCCTGGCGCTGGCCCTGATTCCCGGCGTCCCCGACGTCACGCTGTCTCCGGAGCTGATCCTCCCGGTCGTGCTGCCGCCGCTGCTGTACGCGGCGGCGCGGCGGTCGTCCTGGCGCCAGTTCGCCGCCAACCTGAAGCCGATCCTGTTGCTGGCCGTGGTGCTGGTGTTCGTCACCACGACCGTGGTCACCATCGTGGCCGCCACGATCCATCCCGCCCTGCCGATCGGCGCCGCGCTGGTGTTGGGCGCCATCGTTTCGCCGCCGGACGCCGCGGCCGTCACCACCGTGGCCGGGCGGCTCGGGCTCCCCCGCCGGCTGGTGACCATTTTGGAGGGCGAGGGGCTGTTCAACGACGTGGTGGCCCTGACCCTGTACCAGGTCGCCGTCGCCGGGGTGGTCACCGGATCGCTGTCGCCGCTGGGCTCGCTGGGCTCGTTCGCGTACTCCGGGATCGTGGCGGTGGCCATCGGCTTCGCCGTCGGCTTCGTCAGCAAGGTGCTGTTGGACCGGATCGCCGACTCCCGGCTCACCACGGCCCTGAGCCTGCTGGTGCCGTACATCGCGTACGTGCCCGCCGACGACCTGCACGCGTCGGGCGTGCTGGCCGTGCTCGCGACCGCGTTCTACCTGGGCGCCCGCTCCATGGACCCCGACGACATCGAGGGACGGCTGGTGCGCGGGTCCTTTTGGGACGTCACGGAACTCATGGTCACCGCCGTCACCTTCGGCATCATCGGCCTGGAGCTGGTCGCCGTGATCGGCGACTTCAACGGGCGCGTCACCGGCCTGGCCCTGTATTCGGGACTCATCGCCGGCACCGTGATCCTGGCGCGCGCCGTGTGGATGCTGTTGGCGATGTGGGTGACCCGCTGGAGGCTGTCGTGGACCGGGTCGCCGATCGGTTGGCGGGCGACGGTCGTGGTGGCCTGGTGCGGGATGCGCGGCGTGGTCACCACGGTCACCGCGCTGGCCCTGCCCTTCACCACCCGGGCGGGCGATCCCTTCCCCGGCCGCGAGCAGATCCAGCTGGTGTCGATGGCCGTGGTGGTGGCGACCCTGATGCTGCAGGGCCTCAGCCTGCCGTGGCTGATCGGGCGGCTCGGGCTGCGCGCCGACGCCACCCGGGAGGCCGCGGCCAACCGCAAGGTCGTGGAGTGCGCGCGCCAGGCCGCCACCCGCCGCCTCGAGGAGCTGGCGGGCACCGGGCGGGTGCCCACGGAGTTCGTCGAGCGGATGCACAGCTGGTACGACATGGTCAGCGCCGCCGAGCTCGATCCGTCCAATATCGATTCCGATTCCGACGCGGCCCGGCTGCTGGCCAAACGCACCAAGATCCGCAAGCTCGAAAACGAGATGCTGGCCGCGGCCCGCGCCGCCCTGGTGGAGGCCCGCACCCAGCCGGGCTACGACCCGGCCGCGGTCGACTCGGTGCTGCAGTCGCTGGACATGCGCTCCCAGTCGCTGTCGTCGGCGGGCTGACGCCGGTTCGAATACCACACCACCGCGAGGTTCACCGCCACCACGAACGCCGCGACCGCCGCGCAGGCGGCGGCCACCGCGCCGTAGCCGCCCGAGTGAGCGGGGTCGAGAAACGGGTACGGATACCAGCCGGTCGCGTGCCCGCGCAGCAGCGTATATCCAAGGTAGACGATCGGGAACAGCAGCCACCACAGGCAATCCCGATACGACAGGCGCGCCCGCGCCGGGTCCAGCAGCCAGTCGACCACCAACACCACCGGCATGATCTGGTGCATCACCAGGTTCACCAGCGGCGGCGTGAGCGCCTCGATCCCCTCGTACCCCGACAACAGCGTCAGGTACACCACGCCCGTGGTGACCAGGTAAACGGTGGCCGCGCCCCGAAACGCGTCCATCACCCGGCCGCCGCCCAACAGCAGCGCCGCCGCCACGAACACGCCGCCGGCGAACAGGTTGCTCTCGATGGTGAAGTAGGACAGCATGTTGACCATGTTGAACTGCGGTCGCTCGCGCACCACCACGATGTTGTAGACGAACGTCGCCAGGGTGAGCGCCCCGAACGCCATCCGATACCCGGCCACGACCCACCGTCGAGCGTTGTCCCCCGTACCCCGCATTCCGGACATGCTAGGTCATGCGCGCTAGGGTTTCGGCCCGATGGGACCACTCGGGACGAAGGGAGACGACTGTGGACGCGATCGCCGTCGTCGGCGAGGCCGTCGCCGACGCCGTGGCGGTGCCCGGCGACGGCGCCCTGCGGCTCGACATCACGCCCGGCGGCAGCCCCGCCAACACGGCGGTGGCGCTGTCGCGGCTGGGCACGACCGCGCGGTACCTGGGCCGCCTGTCCACCGGCGTGCTGGGCGGGCGCCTGCGCCACCACCTGGAGGCGTCCGGAGTGGACCTGAGCGGCTCGGTCGCCACCGACCGTCACGCCACCCTGGCCATCACGGCGCTGGACGAAGCGGGCAAGGCCGCCTACGACTTCTACCTGGACGAGACGGCCGACTGGCACTGGACGGCCGCCGAGCTGGCCGATCCCGCGCCCGGGGCGGGCGCCGTCCACACGGGATCGCTCGCCCTGGCGATCGCCCCGGGCGCCGCCCTGATCACCGATTACCTGCGCCGCATGCGTCCCACCGCGACCATCTCCATCGACCCCAACGCCCGCCCCGGGATGGTGGACGCCGCGACCTACCGCGAGCTGTTCCCACTGTGGACGACGATCGCCGACATCATCAAGGTCAGCGACGACGATCTGGCCCACGTGTACCCGAACGCCGACGAAACCCGGCTGCGCGCCGCCTGGCACGCGGCCGGGGTCCGCCTGGTCGTCGTCACGCGCGGCGCGTCCGGGGCCACGGTCTCGCTGAACGGCGAGACCCGCGACGTCGCCTCCCGCCCGATCCGCGTCGCCGACACCATCGGCGCGGGCGACGCGTTCAGCGCGGGCCTGCTGCATCGGCTCAACGAGGCCGCCGCCCTGGGAGGCCGCCTCGACGACCTGTGCCTGGACGCCGCGGTCGACGCCGCGGCCTTCGCCGCCCGGGTCGCCGAACGCGTCTGCGCGGTCCCGGGCGCGGACCCGCCCTGGGCCGTCGACCTGGAGGGGCCCGCCTAGGCCAGCGAGGCGTCCAGGGTGATGTTGTCGACCCCGGCCAGCGCCTTGCTCACGGGGCACCCGGCCTTGGCCTCGTTGGCGGCGGCGACGAAGTCCTCGGCGCTGATGCCCGCCACGGTGCCGCGCACGGTCAACGCGATCCCGGTGATCCCCCCGGCCGCCGGGTCGAAAGTGACCGAGGCGCTGGTCTGAAGGCTCTGCGGCGGCGTCCCGGCCTTGGTGAGCCCGGCCGACAGCGCCATCGAGAAGCACGAGGAGTGCGCCGCGGCGATGAGCTCTTCGGGCGAGGTCTTGCCGTTGGCGTCCTGCGACCGGGCCGCCCAGGTGACGTCGGCGTCGGGGCGCCCGGACGATGCGAAGTGGACGATTCCCGAACCCTCGGCGAGATTGCCGCTCCAGTTGGTGCGGGCGGTGCGCACTGTGGCCATGGTGTGTACTCCTTGAAAGTGTGGATGCACTCGATGTCTCTCACGAGATCATCGGCAGGCTAACTCAACGGCGGCTGGACACGGCGATGTCGGCGCGGAGTTTCGCGGCGCCGCCCAGATACACGTGCTGAAGCTCGCTGCGGGGCAGGGGGGTCTCGGCGTGGGCGAGGATCCGCACCACGCGCGGCATGGCCCCGTCGACGTCGAGTTCCTGGGCGCACATCAGCGGCACGTCGTCGAGGCCGAGCTGGCGCAACGCCTTGGCGGGGAACTCGCTGACCAGATCGGGCGTGGCGGTGAGGATGACGCTGATCAGGTCCTCCGAGTCCAGTCCGTTGGCGGACAGCATCCGTTGGAACAGCTCCTGGACGCTGTCGACGAGATGGTCACGGTCGTCGTGCTCGAGCTGAACGGCTCCTCGCAACGCACGCACCGGCATAGGGGTACCTCCATGGTTGACTGTCCGCGTCGGGAGCGGACGGTCGCGTCGTCATCGAACATTGAACACGCTCGTGACAACTCGGCCACCCCTATACCGTATTCCGGGACACATACCTGTGCGAAGCGCTTGACCCTGACACGGTGTCAGACGGCAGGCTCGCGTCCATGGACACCGACATGTACCGCGCCCTCACCCGCTACACCGACCCCGGGCGTCACAGCGCCCTCCTCGACAACCTGCCCGACGACGTCGCCGGGTTGGTCGAGGTGGTGCAGGGGCTGCTGATTCACGAGTTCCTGGTGGAGACCTACGGGGACGCCCTGACCGAGGAGCGCCGCGCCACGGTGCACCTGCGGCCCGTCGAGGCGATGCTGGGCGCCATCGTCGCCGCCGACCCCGCCCCGCTCGCCACGGCCCGTCCACCCCGGCGCCGCCTCGTGATCAACTGCCGCCACTACACGGTGCTGGCCGTGACACTGTTGCGGGCCAAGGGAATCGCGGCGCGGGCGCGCTGTGGGTTCGGGGGATACTTCGGGCCAGGCGTCTTCGAGGACCACTGGGTGTGCGAATACCTCGATCCCGGCACGGGGCGGTGGCGGCTGCTGGACGCCGAGCTCGACGCCACGCAGCGCGACAACTTCGGCATCGACTTCGACCCGCTCGACGTGCCGCGCGATCGGTTTCTGGTGGCCGGCGACGCCTGGCGCGCCTGCCGACAGGGACGGGCCGATCCGAAGGTCTTCGGGCTCAGCGCCATCAACGAGGCGGGCTACTGGTGGATCGCGGGCAACCTGGTTCGCGACGTCGCCGCCTTGAACAACGTGGAGTCACTCCCGTGGGACTGCTGGGGCCCGATGCCCAATCCCCACGCCGACATGGACGACAAGGCCAACGCGCTGTTCGACGGGCTCGCCGCGCTCACCGTCGTTCCGGGTCCCGAGGTCGTGCGGCGGTACCGCGGGGACACCGAGCTTCGGGTTCCGTCCACCATCTACAACGCGAATCTCGATAAGGACGAGGACATCTGATTCGTCGGCGGGCGGCGCCGCAGGTGTCGAGCGAGGTCGTCGACGTCGACGGGCGTGCGCAGCGGACGAATGATGAGCGTCAGCGCCGCCATCGCGAGACCGCAGGTGGTGGCCAGCAGGTGGCCGAGGTCCCACACGGTGCGGTTGATGACCAGGGGGGTGACGATGCCCGCCACCAACAGCAGCGCGAACACCGCGCGCGTGCGGCCGCGCATCGCCAGGACGGCGGCGGCGCAGCCGGCCACCATGATGTAGCTGACGCCCACGTCGGTGGACATCGCCAGGGACTGCGGCGCGTGGCCGTCGCGGATCGCGTGCAGCTCGACCGCGGCGGTCAACAGGGAGCCCAGGACGTGCCCGGTGACGCCGATCAGGACGATGCGGGGCGTGCCGTAGCGGCGCTCGGCCCAGGCGACCAGGGTGGCGAAGACGACGAGGTAGAGGCTCAGCCCGGCGCCCCGGTTGGCGACCCACAGGGCGCTGGAGGTGAGCACGACCAGCGGTTTGGTGGACAGCCGCGCCAGGTTGGTGCTCTGCAGCGTCGTCAGCAGGGTGATGAGCCGGGGCGGGGCGTTGCGTTGCAGGGTCGTGGAGGCGGTGAAGATCGCCATGTACGTGAACGTCGCCGGGGCGCTCATGACCCAGGCGTGGGCGCGGCCGGTCCACACCGACCAGCGGCCGACCAGGCGCCGGACCGGCAGGGACGCGACCGCGACGGCGCGCAGCACGTACCAGATCACGACGAGCGACAGCAATACGGGCACCAGCACCACCTCAGTGTCCTACCACGACGGTGTACCACAGGGAGACTTGGGCGATTACGACTAAAGTCTGACGCGAATTCTCCTCTCGCGGGGCGACGCGCCGCGCGAGCACACGATCGATACTGGTGCACATGCGCGATAAGTTGATCTCTTGTGGACGACGGTGGTGGGCGGGTGCCGCGGTGCTCGCGGTGTTGGCGGCGTTGGTGGCGGCGAACCTGGCCGTCGACGGCGGCCTGCCCGATCCTCGGCCGTCGTCGGCCCCGGGATCGCGGTTCAGCGCCGAACGTGCCGCTTCGGTGCTGCGTCAGCTGGCCGACCGGCCGCGTCCGCTGGGCGGCGCCGCCAGCGATCGGGCCCGGGACCTGTTGGCCGCCAAGCTGAAGCGGCTGGGTTTCGAGGTTCGGGTGGATCACGCCGTCGGCGGCACCGCGTGGGAGGGGGACGCGGTGTTCGGGCGGGTGGACGACGTGGTCGCCACGCTGCCGGGCCGCCGCTCGACCGGGCGGGTGGTGCTGGCGGCGCACTACGACTCGGTGCCGGGCGGGCCCGGCGCCTCCGACGACGCCGCGCAGGTCGCCGGGATCGTCGAGACCGCCAGGGCGCTGGCCGCCGATCGGGCTCACCGCAACGACGTGACGCTGGTGCTCACCGACGGCGAGGAGGAGGGGCTGCTGGGCGCCGAGGCGTACGCGCGGGCGCATCCGTCGCGGGGCGCCGACGTGGTGTTGAACTGGGAGGCGCGCGGCACCGGCGGACCGTCGCTGATGTTCGAGACCTCGGCGGGCAACGCGCGGTTGATCTCGGTGTACGCCGACGCCGCGCCGCACACCACCGGGGATTCGTCCATGGTGGATGCCTACCGGTACCTTCCCAACAACACCGACCTCACCGAGTTCAAGCAGCACGGGTATCTGGGGCTCAACTCGGCCAACATCGAGGGCGCGGCCTGGTATCACACGCCCGGCGACAATCTGTCGCATGTGGATCTCGGGACGCTGCAGGAACACGGGGACAACATGGTGGCGCTGGCCCGCGCCTTCGCCGACACCGACCTGTCCACGATGAGGGCGCGATCGGACACTGTGTACACGCACCTGTTCGGGGTGATGATCCGGTACCCCGCGTGGTGGGGATGGGTGTTGGCGGCGTCGGCGGTGGCGCTGTGCGCCGCGGCGGTGATCGTGGCGCGACGGCGGCGCATGTTGAGCCTGCCGAGGTGGTCGCTGGCGTGGATTTCGGGGCTTTTGCCGTTGGGGGTCGCGGTGGCGGCCGGACAGGTCCTGTGGACCGTCCTGACGGGCCTGCGGCCGGGGTACGGCGACTCGGGCGGCATGCTGTACCGCCCCGTCGGTTACGAGGCCGCGGTCGCGCTGCTGTCGGGCGCGGCGGTGTTGGCGTGGTATTGGTTGCTGCGCAAGCGGTTGGGACCCGCCGCCATGGCCCTGGGCGGGGTGTCCTGGCTGGTGTTGTCGGCGGTGGCGGGAAGCGCCCTGGTCTCGGTGCACACCGCGGTGGGTTTCACCCTGGCGGCGGTCGGGGTCGCGGCGGGAACGCTGGTGGCCGTGGCGGTTCCGCGCGCGGCGTGGCGGACGTCCACGGTGGCGTTCGCCCTGGGCGCGGTTCCCGCCTGCGTCCTGTTGGCGAGCATGGCCACGGAATTGTTCTCCACCTTCGGCATGGGGCTGGCGGGCGTATCGGGTTTCGTCCTGGCGCTGCTGGGCGTGGCGCTGGTTCCCTTGGTGGAGCCGTGGTGCGGCGAAACGGGGGCGCCCCGGCGCCGGTTCGCCTGGGGAGTGCCGCTGGTCGCCGTCGCGGCGGCGATCGCGGTTGCCGCCGCGGGAGTGGCGATCGACGGCTACGACCACCAGCACCCTCGCCGGTCGAACCTGGCGTACGTGCTGAACGCCGACACGGGCCGGGCGAGCTGGGTCACCACCGACACCGCTCGATCGCCGTGGACGGCGTCGTTCGCGCCGCACGCGGGAGTCGCGGACCGGGTTCCCTCGGGCTATGTGGACGATGGGCTGACCGCGTGGGGCGCCGCCAAACCCGTCGACGTGCCCGCCCCGACGGCTCGGGTGAAACGCGACGGCGGGAAGCTGAGGGTCCACATTGATTCGCCGCGGCACGCCTACGCGATCACGCTGCGGGTCGCGACGGGAGTCACCGCCGTCGCCGCCTCGGTTCACGGATCGGCATCGGTGACGAAGACCTTGCACCCCAAGGATTCGGGGACGTGGCCGTCCACGATCCGCTTCGTCGACCCGCCCTCCGGCGGCGTCGACCTCACGATCGGGCTCGCCGAGAACGCGCACCCGAAGCTGGTGGTCCTCGACGAGTCGCCGGGCCTGGGCTCCGTGCCGTGTTTCCGCGACCGTCCCGACGCCGAGACGCGCTCCCCCTACCGCTCCAGCGACACGGTCACGGTCGTCCGCGACGTCGCCTGGTGACGGCTATGGTGCCGCCATGTCCCGAGAAGTTGAGGTCCTGCGCGACGCCGACATCATCGCCCGCCTGACGGCCCGCGACGCCGTCGACTGGATCCGCCAGGCCATCGGCGCGGCGCACCGCGGCGAGCTGGTGACGCCGCCGCGCACCCACGTCCCCTTCGACGGCGGCAGGCTGACCTACACCGCGGGGCGGATGCCCGGTCGCTGGTTCGGCTACCGCAGCTACGACTCCTTCGACATGCCGTCCGGCGACCAGATCGTGGCGATCCACGCCGAGCCGTCCGGCGACGTCGCCGGTATCGCGGTCACCGCCGAGCTGGGGCCGATGCGGGTGGGCGCCATCGGCGGGGTGGCCGCCGACGCCCTGGCCTCCCCCGGTGCGTCCAGCCTCGGGCTGATCGGCACCGGCACCCAGGCGTGGATGCAGCTGTGGGCGATCAGCACGGTGCGGCGGCTCGACTCGGTGGCGGTCTACGGCCGCGACCCCGAGCGGCGGGAACGCTTCGCCGCCAACGCCTCCGAGCGCTACGGCCTGGACGTGCGCGCCTCGGACGGTCCCGAGGCGGCGGTGTCCGATCGCGACATCGTGGTCCTGGCGACCAACAGCGGCACCCCCGTGGTCGACGCCGCCGCGATCCGCCCGGACGCCTACGTCACGACCCTGGGGCCGAAGCTGCGCGGCCGCGCCGAGTTCGACGCCGCGCTGGCCGAGCGGGCCGCGCTGGTGGTGACGGACTCGCCGGCGCAGGTGCGCGCCTACGACCCGCCGTTCGTGTTGACGGGCACGCCCCACCTGGATCGGATGGTGTCGCTGGGGGCGGTGCTGGCCGGCGAGGTGCGCCCCGAGCCGGGCACGCTGTTTTGCTCGGTCGGCCTGGCGGGCACCGAGGCGTACCTTTTGGCCAGGCTCGTCGGCCTGGAGTTTCGCTGATTCGCGGCGGGTCGGGTAGATTCGTCGCGTTCCACTTCGATCACTTCCGAGGCCGAGACCATGAGTTACGAAGATCCCACCCAGCCGCAGCCGCCGTCCCAGGCGCCGATGCCCGACTACGGGATGGGACAGGCCACGCCTCAATCGATGCCGCCGTCCGACCCCTTCGGTGGCCCTCCCGGCCCGCCCGGCAACCTGCCGCCGCTGCCCGGTTTCGCGCCCCCTCCCCCGATGCCGCCCCGCAAGAAGCGCACCGGCCTGTACGTCACGTTGATCATCGTGGTCGTGGTGCTGATCGGCGCGGGCGTGACCGCGGCGGTCTACCAGCCGTGGAAGAACGGCTGGTTCGGTCTGGCCGCCGACGCGAAGTCCAGCCAGTCCTCCGGGGACCGGAACGACAGGGGCAAGACCTCCGACTCCAAGTCCAGCAAGGACAAGCCGTCCGACAAGTCCTCGTCGGCGGACACCGACAAGGGCGTGCCGTCGGACGTGGCCAAGAAGGCCTGGCTGGCCCCCACCTGGGAGAAGGCCAAGTCGTACATGTGCGACGACCTGGCGTCCAAACTGGAGAAGAACGGTTCGGCCAAGAAGTACAAGGCCCCCAGCAAGGACCTGAAGGTCACGGCGTCCAATGAGGAGATCAAGGGCGACACCGCCACGGTCACGATCACGACCGCGACGGGCGCCAATTCCGCCAAGCACGACGTGGAACTGACCAAGCAGCAGGGCGACTGGAAGATCTGCAAGATCACGACGCGGGGCTGATGCCCGGCGGGCTCAGGCCCCGATCTTGTCGAGCGCGCGGGCGAAGTCGTCCACCAGGTCGTCGGGATTTTCTATGCCGCAACTGATCCGCACCAGGTCGTCGGTGACCCCGGCGGCGGCGCGGTCGGCGGGGCTCATGCCCGCGTGGGAGGACTTGGCGGGCACGGTGATGAGGGATTCGACGCCCCCGAGGCTGGGCGCGTAGTACGGCAGCTCGACCGTCTGGCACAGTCGCTCGGCCGCGGCGGCGCCGCCGACCGGGCGGACGCTCAGCATGCCTCCGAACCCGTCGAGGAGCTCGCCGGAGTGCGCGCGGTCGGGGTGGTCGGGCAGGCCCGGGTAGTTGACGGCGGCGACCTTGGGGTGGGCGGCGAGCATGGTCGCCAGGGCCTGGGCGTTGGCGTTTTGGGCCTTGACGCGCAGGGCGAGGGTCTTGAGGCCGCGCGCCAGCAGGAAACCGGCGTGGGCGTCGAGGCTGCCGCCGTAGTGGTTGAGGGTCTTGCGGACGGCGTCGACCCGCTCGGCGCTCCCGATCACGGCCCCGGCGACCAGGTCGGAGTGGCCGTTGAGGTACTTCGTGGCACTGTGGACCGACAGGTCGAAGCCGACGGCAGGGGGCCGGAAGTTCACCGGCGAGGCGAAGGTGTTGTCGATGATGGACACCAGGCCCGCGCGGCGGGCGAAGGCGGCGATCTCGGCCAGGCGCCCCACCCGCATCAGCGGGTTGGTGATGGTCTCGACGTAGATCGCCTTGGTGTCGGGGGTGGCCGCCGCCTCCCAGGACGCGGGGTCGTGCGGGTCCACAAAGGTGTAGGTCCAGCCGTTGTCTGTGGCGTGGTGCGTGAAGAAGTCGTGGGTGCCGCCGTACAGCGTGTTGCCGACCAGGATGTGATCCCCGGCGCGCAGCACCGAGTGCAGGGACGTGGTGATGGCGGCCATGCCCGAGGCGGTGGCCACGGCGGCCTCGCCGCCCTCCAGCGCCGCCAGCTTGCCGTGCAGGTAGACCTGCGAGGGCGTGGAGTTCAGCCGCAGGTACTTGATGTCGTGGTAGTCGGTGCCTTCGTCCACTGAGTACACCGTCCCCTGGTAGATCGGGAAGACCACCGAGCCCTCGGGGCCGGGACGGCGTTCACCGGAGTGGACGGCCAGGGTTTCGATGCGGGATTCGGGACGGGACGACATGGCGATCCTCCTGGTTGCGACCGGCGCGACGTCTTGATGCTGCCATGGCCAAAGCCGCCACGGAAGCGATGGCCGCGGTGGCGCGTGACACAGCGTGTCGGCGCGGTCCGGCAGCCGCGCCGGGGCGTCATTCCTCGGGGGTGTCCTGATTGGCCGTCGCCTGGCGATCCAGCGCGGCCTTGACGGCCGCGGCCTCGGCCGCCGAGGCCGACGCCTTCTCCGCCAGCTCCTTGACCTTCGCGGCGTACTCGTCGATGTAGGCCTGTCCGGACAGCTCCATCAGGGCGTACATGATCTCGTCGGTGACGGCGCGCTCCACCACCCGTTCGCCTGCCAGCCCGGCGTACTTGGTGAAGTCGATGGGCTGGCCGATCTTGATGTAGACCCGCCCGATCTTCGGCAGCCGCTTGCCGATGGGCTGCAGCTCGCCGGTGTTCATCATCGCCACGGGGATCACCGGGGCGCCCGACTCCAGGGCGAGGCGGGCCACGCCCGTCTTGCCGCGGTACAGCTTTCCGTCCGGCGACCGGGTGCCCTCGGGGTAGATGCCGAACAGCTCGCCCTCCGACAGCACCCGCATCCCGGTCTCCAGGGCCGCGCGCGCCGAGGAGCCGCCGGTGCGGTCCACCGGGATGCAGCCCACGCCGCTGAAGAACATCCTGGTGAAGAACCCCTTGACGCCCTTGCCGGTGAAGTAGTCGGACTTGGCGATGAATATGATCTTGCGCCGCACCACCAGCGGGAGAAATATGGAGTCGGAAAAAGACAGGTGGTTGCTGGCGATCACCGCCGCCCCGGTCTTGGGAATGTTTTTCTTCCCGTCGACCTTGGGTCGATAGAGCAATCGCAGCCAAGGCCCGACGACAAACCACTTCAGGACCCCATACAGCACGCTGCTCTCCTTGACGGTCACGTTTTACGAAGTAGGTAGAGGTTACTGCCGCGAGCGCTCGGGCGGGTACCGTGCACAGGGTGGTTACCTGTCGTGTAAAGATTTGAGCAGACGACGAAAGAGGTGCCTGCCGTGTCCGTTCTGAGCGGGGCCGAAGCGATCCACCTCGACGCCGGCGCCGACGCCCCGGCGACCATTGTGGTGTGTCACGGGTTCACCGGCACCCCCGCGTCGGTCCGTCCGTGGGCGGAATATATGCACACATGTGGCTATAACGTGATGGCACCGAGACTGCCCGGCCACGGCACCCGCTGGCAGGACCTGGCCACCACCCGCTGGCCCGACTGGTACGGCGAGCTCGAGAACGCCTTCGACGACGCGCTGCGGCGCGGCAGACCCGTGTTCGTCTTCGGGCACTCGATGGGCGGCACCCTGGTGTTGCGTCTGGCCGAACAGCGCGGCGACGAGGTCGCCGGCATCGCGGTGTGCAATCCGTCGGTGTTCGACCCGCGCTTCGCGGTGAGGTACCTGGTGCCGTATCTGCGGCTGGCGGTGCGCTCGGTGCCCGGCATCGGCAGCGACATCGCCAAGCCCGAGACCTTCGAGACCAGCTATCCGCGGGTTCCGTTGGCGGCGCTCAATTCGCTGCGGCAACTGTGGACGATCACCCGCGAGGACCTGCCTCGGATCACCCAGCCGATCACCGTGATTCACAGCGCCACCGACCACATCGTCGATCCGCGCAATTCGCGGATCGTGCTGGACGGGGTGCGCAGCTCCGAGGTCTCGGAGCACCTGCTGCCCCGCAGCTACCACGTGGCCACCTTGGACTACGACGCCCCGCAGCTGCACGAGCAGAGCGCCGAGTTCGTCGCCGCGCGGCTGGCCGCCCTGGAGGAGGCGTCATGAGCCCTTCGCATGACGACGACCCCGACCGGGCCCGCGACTCCAACTCCGACGGCGAGCTGGGCGACAAGGAGGTCGACGAGCGCTTCGCGGAGCTGATCTCCGACTTCGACGACACTCCTCAGTGGCCGGATGAGGACGCGGAGGAGGCCGACAAGCCCTCCCCCCGCCCGGCGGTGACCGAGGACGAGGAACCGACGCTGCTGGAGCTGCTGGACGCCGAGGTCCCCGAGGACGAGGACGACGAGGAGGAGGTCTACGAGCCGCCGCCACCGGCGCCGATGCCGATCCCCTCGCTTCCGGCGGTCCTGGGCACCCTGATGGTGCTGGGCGGGCTGACGCTGATCATCTCGCCGGGCCTGCTGCACGTCCCGCGGGACCTGGCACTGGTGACCGGTCTGGCCGGCTTCGTCGGCGGGGTGCTGATGCTGATCTGGCGGCTGCGCCCCGAGCCCGAGGACGGCGACGACTCCGGCGACGACAACGGCGCGGTCGTCTGAGGCGCCCGACCGCTAGCGCTGGTAGGGGTGGTACGGCGGGGGCGGCCGCATGGCCATCCGCCACCGCTGGGCCTCCACGGACGACAGCGACACGCACCCCATCAGCGCGGTGACCGCGACG
>NZ_DASQPW010000197.1:0-5264 GCF_035643755.1 Stackebrandtia sp.
TGTTCGAGGGGCGCACCCACGCCGCGGCCCTGGCCGAGTTCCGCGCCGCCGGCGGGCGCGTCAGCCCGACCGTGCCCGCGCGCACCGACCTGATCGTCGACGGCATCCTCGGCATCGGCGGCCGCCCCGGACTTCCCCTGCGCGCCAGCCAACTGCTGGCCCAGCTGCCCACGGTGACCACCGTGGCCGTCGACGTCCCCAGTGGAGTCGAGGTGGACACCGGCGCCGCCGTGGCCGAGGCGGTGCGCGCCGACGTCACCGTGACCTTCGGCTGCCGCAAGCCCGCTCTGGCCGTGGGCGGGGCCGCCGCCCTGGCCGGCGTGGTGGAGTGCGTCGACATCGGACTGGAACCGTTCCTGCCCAGGCCCTACGCGCGCATCGCCGAGCTGACCGACGTGGCGGCCTGGTGGCCGCACGCCCGCCCGCAGGACGACAAGTACACCCGCGGCGTGGTGGGGGTGTGCGCCGGCTCCTTCCGTTACCCGGGTGCGGGCGAGCTGGCCACCGCGGGCGCGCTGGCCGGGCCCGCCGGGTACATCCGGTACGCGGGCACCGCCTCGCGCCACATCCGCTACAGCTATCCCGAGGTCGTCACCAAGGACCGGGTCGCCGACGCCGGGCGGGTGCAGGCGTGGGTGGCCGGGCCGGGCATGGGCACCGACTCCCAGGCCGAGTCGCAGCTGCGCTCGGCCATGGCGCTGCCGGTGCCGATGTGTCTGGACGCCGACGCCCTCACCCTGATCGCCGACGATCCGTCCAGTCTGGCCGAACGCCTGTCGCCGTCGGTGATCACGCCGCACGACCGGGAGTTCTCCCGGCTGGCGGGGCACGCCCCGGGCAACGACCGGGTCGCCGACGCGCTGGAACTGGCCCTGCGGATGGATTGCGTGGTCCTCCTCAAGGGATACAAGACCGTGATCGCCAACCCGATCGGCGACGTCTGGCTGAACCCGACCGGTGACCCGGCGCTGGCCACCGCCGGCTCCGGGGACGTGCTGGCGGGCCTGCTCGGCGCCATGCTGGCGGCCGGGATGCCGCCGGAGCGCGCCGCCATGTCGGCGGCGTTCCTGCATGGAATGGCCGGGCGCGAGGCCGCGACCCGCGGCCCCGTCACCGCGTCGGTGGTGGCCCGGGTGCTGCCGGAGGTCATCGGCCGCGCCATCGGCGATGGCACCCGGTGAAGTACCGAGATACTCTGGGACATAAGGGATAAACGGCCTCACCCGGCGGAGGCGGCCATGAATATCGCAGTACCGAAGCCCTCGAACGGAGCCTTCGTGGCCGCCGAATGGTGGGGCGGCCTGAGCGAGCCCGACCGCGCCGCGATGGCGGCCAACCACCCCGAAAAGGTGGCGCACCTGAATGGACTCCCCGCCACCGTCCGAGACGTCTGCAACCGGGAACACCTGCGGCGCTTGGACTCCAAGCCCGCCCTGGACGATCTGAACAAGCGGGTCAGCGCCGCGAGCCCCGTCGACGGCACGCGCTACTTCCTGCTGGACTTCGACCCGGCGGGCGACGGCCAGGCGGTGATCGCGGTGGGCGACCCGGACGTGGCCGACAACGTCTCGATCTACGTTCCCGGGACCGGCGCCGCCATCGCCACCATCGGCTTCGACTACGACAGAACGAATCGGATGGCCACCGATGCCGCCAAAGTGGATGGACGCCGGCTCACCTCGATCGTCCTGTGGCTGGGCTACGACGCCCCCGACGACCTCTTCACCGACTCCCCGCGCGACGACGACGCGGTCGCCGCGGTGCCCCGGCTCAGCTCCTTCGTCACCGGTCTGCGCCTGGCTCGGCCCGGCGACGACCGGGCCCACCTCACCGCGCTCGGGCATTCCTACGGCACCACGGTCATCGGGATCACCGACCGCGACAAGACCTGCGACGTGGACGAGATGGTGTTCGTCGGCAGCCCCGGCGTCGGGGTGCCGCACGCCAGCGCGCTGAGCGTCGGCGCCGAGCACGTGTGGGCCACGGCGGCGCCCGGCGACCTGATCGCCGACGCCCCCGACTGGTTGCTGGGCCCGCCTCCCAGCCATCGGACCTTCGGCGCCCGGATCTTCTCGTGCGCCGACACCGGGCGCTTCGACCCGGTGTTCCACGACGACCCGCTGCGCGATCCCGTCAAGGCCCACGACGGCTACTGGGACAAGGGAAACATCGCGCGCACCAACATGGCCTACATCGCCACGGGGCAGACCCACGCAGTACGCTGACGAGCCGTTGGCACCCGACCAACCGCCCGAGTTCGTATTGAGGAATGCCCATGGATGAAGTGCCGAGCGGCCCCGCACGGCCGCGGCACCGCTGGACCGGCGAGCGCTACGCGATGACCGTGTTGGGCGCGGTGATGGCCCTGGTCGTGGTGCTCGTCGGGGCCTTGCTGATCTTCGGCGGTGGCGGCGACAGCAAGGTGGCCGGCGACGACCCCACCACCGCCACCTCCGGACCGTCCACCAAGCCCCTGGACGCCAAGACCGGATCGGCCGGCAAGTCGTCCAAGTCCACGCCGCCGAAGAAGCAGCCCAAGCACACGCCGGGCAGAAATCCGCACAGCGCCAAGGAGGCGTGCGGCGCCGGGTACGGCGAGGTCGACAAGCGCACCATCAGCTCCGGCGGCGTCACGTTCGGGACCGTCCACTTGCTCTACAACAACTCCTCGGGCGCCAACTGCGTGGTCACCCTGAAGGCCGTCGACATCAAGAAGAAGACGGCGGTGTCGGCGTGGTTGCAGGTCAAGGGCGGCAAGGTCGGCGACGAGACCGGCAAGTACGCCTACTACGCGGGCCCGGTCACCCTGAAGGCCCGCGGCGCCTGCGTGAAGTGGGGCGGCTCCATCAGCGGCGTGGCGTCGGCGAGCAGCGGCTGGGGCCACTGCGGCTAGCGGACCTCTGCCTCGATGAGTTCGACGGCGCGGTCGATCGACAGCTCGCTGCCGACGCGGATCGCGTGTGCCTTGTCGCGCAACGCCTTGGCGCGTTCGGCGTCACCGCGGTGGCCGGCCAGGCGGGAGAAACCGTCCATGATGGTGGCCAGGATCGGCGGGAAGTTGCGGTGGCGCAGCATCCCCAGGCAGGTGCGGTAGTGGGCGGCGGCCGAGGCCCAGTCGCCCCGGGCCTCGTCGATCTGTCCCAACAGGACGTAGGAGTCGGCCAGCACCATCTCCCCGCTGAACCACCCGGCGGGGCAGGAGCCCACCGCGCGCCGCAGGTGCCCGCGGGCCTCCTCCAGGTCGCCGCGGTGGTAGGCGATCAGGCCGTGGCCGTAGGAGATCCGCACCCGTGACTCCACGCTGGGCGAGTCGCCGATGTAGTCGACGCAGCGCCGGTATTCCGTCAGCGCCGCGTCGAACTCGCCCGCCCGGGCCAGGGCCTCGCCGCGCTCGCACATCATCTCGGCGACCTCGTCCACCGAACCCAACTCGCGCAACAACTCCGCCGCCTGCTCCAGCAGTCGGTTCGCCTTCTCCTCCTCGCCGAAGGCGCGCACCGAATAGGACTGTCCCATCAGGCTGTTGGCGATTCCCCAGCGCTCCCCGAGCGCCCCGAACGACTCGGCGGCGGCGATGAAATGGGTCGCCGCCTCGGTGTGCCGCGCGTACACCTGGAGCTGGTAGCCCAGGCCCATCACCATCAGCGCCCGGGTCCAGGGCTCCTCGACGGCGGGGATCAGCTCGCGAATCCGGTCGATGGAGCCGTCGTTTTGGCCGGGCGGGCCCTCGGCCATGGCGCGCAGCACCATCACCACGGGGTGGAAGGGCGGCCGCTCCTCCAGGGTGGACAGGGGCGGGAAGTTGGCGGCGTGGGCGATGAGGCGGGGGTCGTTGTCGTGGTCCATCCCGGCGCTCAGCAGCGCCAGCCGGTATTCGTCGCGCAGCTCCCCGCCCGCCATGGGTTCCATATCGGACAGCAGCCGCCGGGCGAGCACCGCGCCCTCGGTGCGCAGCCCGCACAGCCACCAGTACCAGGCCAGGGCCCCGATCAGGCGCAGCGCCAGGGAATGCCGTTTGTCCTCAATGGCCCAGCGTAGCGCGGCGTGCAGGTTGTCCTGCTCGGCGTGCAGCCGCTCCAGCCAGCGCAGCTGATCGCGCCCGCGCATCCGCGCGTCGGCGGTGCGCGCCACCGACAGGAAGTGCTCGGCGTGGGCCAGCCGCAGCCGGGCGGTCTCGCCCGCGGCGTCGCGCCGCGCGGCGCAGAACTCCTCGATGGTGGCGAGCATCCGGTAGCGCCCCCGGGAATGCTCCACAAACGACTTGTCGACCAGGTTGGTCAGCAGCTCCAGGGTCTCGCCCGCCCTCGCCGCGCCGACCGCCTCGGCGTCGTTCAGCGCGCAGCCGCCGGAGAACACGGTGAGGCGGCGGGCCAGTTCGCGCTCGGGCTCGGTGAGCAGGTCCCAGCTCCAGTCGACCACGGCGTGCAGGGTGCGATGCCGGGCCGGGGCGGTGCGGCTGCCGCGCGACAGCAGGCCGAAGCGCTCCCCGACCAGCCGGGCGGCTATCTCGTCGGCGCTGAGGGTGCGCACCCGGGCGGCGGCCAGCTCCAGGGCCAGCGGCATCCCGTCCAGGGCGCGGCAGACGCTCAACACGGCGCCCAGGTTGGCGTCGGTGACCTCGAAGCCGGGCGAGACCGCCCGCGCCCGGTCCGCGAACAGCCGCACCGCCGGATACTTCAGCGCGGACTCGGCGTCGCCCTCGGCGTCCGGCATCGGCAGCCCTGACAGCGGATACAGCGCCTCGCCGGTGATGCCCAGCGCCTCGCGGCTGGTGGCCAGAACCCGCAGCCGCGGGCAGGCGGCCAGCAGCCGGGCCACGGCCTCGGCGGCCTCGGCGATGACGTGCTCGGTGTTGTCCATGATCAACAGTCGCGGCGACGCGGCCAGGACGGCGGCGGCCCGCTCCAGCGGGTCCCCCGTCGGGCGCTGGTCGGGCAGCAGCCTCGACTCCCGCGCCCCGAGCGCGCGCAGGATGCCTTGGGCCACTTGGGTTCCGTCCGACACGGGCGAGAGGTCCACGAAGGTGACGTCCCCGTCGACCGCGGCCGCGGCCTCGATGGACAGCCGGGTCTTGCCCACCCCGCCGGGGCCGGTGAGGGTCACCAGCCGGGCCGAACCCAGCACCTCCGACAGCGCCGCCAGCTCGGTGGCGCGGCCGAAGAACGCGGTCAGCTGGGCGGGCGGGCGGCGCCCCGCCGACGGGGGCTCGGGGCGGTCGGGGGTCTCGCGCAGCAGGTCGCGATGCAGGGCGGCCAGGGCCGCGG
>NZ_DASQPW010000198.1:0-45955 GCF_035643755.1 Stackebrandtia sp.
AAGTCTTGCCCCGCATTGGTTCCTTCCCCGTGACAACAGAACCAATCCACTACCGCCAACGACGCGAACCACTGCCCAAGACACGGCCACGACCAGCAAGAACACCCACAAACCGCACTTTGTTGGCGCTGTGGATGATGCGCAGGCTCTTTGGATCATTCATGTCCGATTTGCGGCAATAATTCCAGCTACCGCACCACCCCGTTGCGGTCCAACAGTCAAAGGATTTGCACGTGCCGGTTATAAAGGTGACAAACGCGCGGATGGTGTGTTGCCTCTCGGCGACTGCTTGCGGAGCGTCATCTAGGCAGATGCTGGGTGACACGGGTGATGTGAAGAGGTAGGGGATTACAGTGGCGCAAGGTTTTAACGAGATCTTCGCTGCCAAGGAGCGGAAGGTCACGAGCCCTGATGGGAAGATCGTGGTCACTCTGGCTGGCGGAGCAATTACTGATGTCGATATCGCGACAGGGGCGTCCTCGCGATATCGGGAATCCGATCTTGAATCTCAGATCGTTTTGTTGATCAAGCTGGTCATCGTTGCTCGCAAAAGGTCGCGGCGCGAGGCCCTCGTGGAAAGCCTGGGTCATGACCCGATTCCTGTCAAAGGGAAAGACTCGAAGTCTTTCGCTTGGAGGAAGAACACATGAAAAACATCGGTCTTGGGTGCTGGTGACCGCAGGATTGGTTCTGATAGCTGGCGGCGCGACCGGATGCTCGGGCGGCGATGCGTCCAAATCCGCCGTCGCGGCGATCGTGCCGTCCGTCGGCTTGGGCTGGAGATCACCGGCGACGGTGCCGTCATTGGCGATGGCGATCGCCGTGACTTTTCCCGAACCGTGGGGCGCCTTCAGAATCTGGAAGTTCCCGTCGGCGTATTTCCACGACGTGTCGCCGTTACTCATGACCTGTCCCGAGTCATTGACGTCGACGTGCGCTACCCGTCGCGCGACCGGGTTGGTGACCGCGGAGAAATGGCCGTGAGGCAGCACCCCGAAGGCGCTGGGAAAGTGCGGCAGCGTGCCAACGATGTAGGAGCCGTCGGGGCTCACCGCGGTGACCTTCAAGGGAGCATCTATCGGGCCCCACCGATCTCGATCCTGATCGCATTCCCATACGACGCGCGGGTGGAACGCGAGGCTCACACCCAGCGTGACGCGTGTGGACGGCGGCACTCTCGCCAGCACCAGCAGGGCAGGGGCGGGTGTGAGGCCGTTGTAAGGATTGGGAGGCCATTTGCCAAGGGCGATAAGGAATCCCCGCCAGGTCATCACTAGATCGGGGAGCGTTCGTCAAGCTTGTCGTCACGGACGTGGAAACGCGCGCCGACGCGGTGCCCACCTTGCTGGTTGCTCTGTCTGGATTGAGCCACGGTCCCGTCATCTTGGGTGCCAGCCAGTGACTCGGCCTCAGCGGTCCACTTAGGTATTGGTTCATGTAGGTGGGTTCCCGCGAGGCCGCAACCATGATCGATTGATCTGGTCGCTGAATCTGCTACCCCAAAAGGTCGTTGACCGAACCCGCGAAACGGACGCACCTGGACCTGCTCACGTGAGCCATGGCGTCGCGCGATCTCGTCTTGTCCGGACGTTGAAGGACGGCGAGGCGACAGCAGCAGGCCCCACGCGATCTTGGAATCCGGGGACAAAGACGCCACGACGTAATCCGGAAAACCCGTTGGGACTGGTCCCCAAGGGCCGGCGCTTCAATGCCCATCCGACCTGACAGTCACACCGGAGAGAACCGTTCCACTATCGAAAGAGAAGCCATGAACAAGATGTTCACCGCTGTGCTCATTGGCCTCGCGGCCGCCGGTCTGGCAGCGACTGGCTCGGTCGCTCTGGCGGACACAGTGACGACCGAATCGCACGGCGATCCGCAGCCTCGGCAGACGCTCGGCGTGGGCGGTGTGGAGACTCCGCCGGACGCGAACCTCGTTAAGGATCAAGATTCCCTGTACACGATCGATTCCGGCGGCACGGCGGACGACCCCGAGGTCTATGACTGCCAGGGCAACACCGTTGTCGGCGGCATAGAGGTCAAGGTCGACAACGTGGTGGTGCAGAACTGTCGGGTCGACGCCCAGCAGCAGTACGGCATCTTCTCGGACAACAGCAACAACGTCACGATCCAGAACAACGACATCAAGGGCGTGATGAACGACGGCGACGGTGACGGCGACCTGAACGCCATCACGTTCTTCGGCAACGGAACCAAGATCCTTTACAACACCGCCATCGACTTCGTGGACGGCGACCCGGGCGACAGCCACACCGACTTCATCCAGACGTGGGTGTCGGACTCGCACCCCATCGCCAGCGACGACGTGGAGGTGCGCAACAACAAGGCCACCGGCCCGAAGAACCCGGACCATGACAACAGCATCCCGAGCATCCACCAGTTCGTGATGGCCGAGGATTACGGCTGCGGCGGCAACTCCGGCGGCGACACCGATGGCATGAAGAACTGGATCGTGGCGGACAACGAGGTCGGCGACAGTTGGAACCAGGCCATCAAGGTGGACGGGCCGGACAACGTGGCGATCACCCGCAACGACTTCGTGGGCTCCTCGGACAAGGTCATGGAGGTCACCGACGAATCGTCCGACGCGAAGTTCTACAGCGACAACAAGGTCGGCTCGGACTACGGGGAGGTCGGTATGGACATCACCCCGGGCGATGGGCCCGCCTGATGGATCACCGTTCGGCCGAGGGCCACCT
The DNA here is from genome assembly GCF_035643755.1 of Stackebrandtia sp. Lineage (NCBI taxonomy): Bacteria > Bacillati > Actinomycetota > Actinomycetes > Glycomycetales > Glycomycetaceae > Stackebrandtia > Stackebrandtia sp. Next base: position 2,721 of record NZ_DASQPW010000198.1, read on the forward strand.
TGTTCGAGGTGGCCCTCGGCCGGACGGCTGCCGCGTTTCGGCGGGGTGGAGCGTCAGGGGGCGACGGTGCTCAGACGACGTCGAATTCGTTGCCTTCGGGGTCGTGCATGGCAGCGGCGTAGTGCCCCATGTCGGGTTCATCGCTTATCCGCAGCACGGTCGCGCCAGCCTTGACCAGCCGCCCCACCTCGGCCTTGACCCGTGGTGCGCGGACGTCCAGCGGGACGTCGCGGCCCCCGCCGACCTTCAGGTCGAAGTGCCACCGGTTCTTGGCAACCTTCGGCTCCGGAACCTGCTGGAACCACACCCTCGGCCCACGTCCCTCCGGATCGATGATCGATTCCGGAATGTCCCCGGCACCGGCCGGCAGCTCTGCCTCGGGCACCCCCAGCGCCGCCCAGTAAGCACGCCACGTGGGGTGCCCGCCCGGTGGAGGCTCAGGCACGTAGCCCAGGGCCTCGGCCCAGAAAGCCACCATCGCCTGCGGGTCGGAGCAGTCGATCGTCACTGGACTGTCATCTCCATGCCCGCAGCATCCCAAACAGGTCCGACACGCGACCCACCGATCAAGAGTGCCGGCGCGGGTTGGCGGGGCTGGGGGCCGCCCGGGACGGGAGGTCGTCGGTCTGCTTCGGTAGCCGGATCTCGTTGGCGGGCAGGCGTTGCGGGGGCGTGAGCCGGGCATGCAGGAACCAGGCGAGGGCGGCGGCGGCAACGCAGATGGCGGCCGAGATCCACAGCACCGTGGTGTAGCCGTCCGCCGTTGGTTGGTCGTTGTCGGTGACGTGGGCGGCCAGGATGGTGGCGGTGAGGGCGCTGCCCGTGGAGTAGCCGGTGAAGCGGACCACCTGGTAGAAGCCCATGGCGCTGCCCGTCTCGCCTGCGGGGACGGCTTGGGCGATCAAGCCGGGGATCGCGGCGAAGGTGGTGCCCAGTCCCACTCCCAGCAGACCCGTCATGACGAAGGCCTGCCACAGGGCGTCGTGGAAGGCGGCGAAGAATCCGCAGCCCAGGGCGGCCACGAGGCACCCCAGCGTCAGCACCATTCGGACTCCTACGCGTGGCACCAGGGTCGGCAGGGCGCGGGAGCTGCTCAGCATGAAAAAGGACAGTGGAATGAGGACGAGGCCGGCGACGACGGCCGATGCGGAGAATCCGAATCCGCCCGAGCGCGGGGATTGGACGAACTCCGTCACCCCCGACAGCACCATGTACATCGCGGCGCCGAGCACCATGGCGCACACGTCGCCGGAGAGCACGGATGGGTGGCGCAGCAGACGCAGCTGGACCAGCGGGTTGCCGGCGTGCAGTTGCTGGACGGTCCAGGCCGCGAAGAGCACTGCCCCGGCGGCCAACAGGCCGATGATCGCGGGCGTTCCCCAACCCCACTGGGTTCCCTCCGCCACCGCCACCAGTGTGGTGACCAGCGCGAGCGCGAGCAGCACGGTGCCGACCCAGTCGAGCCGGTGGGGGCCGCCGCGCCCTGCGCTCGACGGTACGACCGCGGCGACGCAGATCAGCGCGAAGCCGGACACGATCGCGCCGAACCAGTACGCGCCAGCCAATCCCCATGCCTCGGCGATCAGCCCGCTGATCGGGTAGCCGGCGCCGAGGCCGGCCGCCGACGACACCGACAACAGCGCGATCATCGGCGGCACCGAGGCCCGGGGCAGTTCGTCGCGAGCGATGGCCATCGCCAATGGCGCCAGCCCGAGCCCGACGCCTTGTAGTCCGCGGCCGACGATCAACATCTCCACGTCGCCCGCCAGCGCGGCCGCGACACCGCCCGCCGTGACCACGGCCAAGCCGCCGAGCATCGTCGCCCGCCGCCGCGGGCCGTCGCCGAGCCGTCCCAGGACCGGGGAACTCGCCGCGCCGACGAGCAGCGCCACCGTCAGCGACCACTGTGCCGTGCTCAGCGGCTCGTGAAAATCGCGAGCGACGGTGGGGATCAGCGGAGCACCGAACGAGCTGATGATGCTGGAGACCAGTGTGGCCAGCACCAGCACCGGTCCGATCAGCGCGCTGCGACGGCTCTCGGTCATTGTCGCGCTCCGTCGGGTCGGCCGATGTCCATGACAGCTCCTCGCGTAAGTGCGTGTGGATTGCACGCATCTCGAACGCTACCCGCATTGCGTGCGTTTCGCACGTATCATTGGTGGATGGCGAACGCGGGACTGGCACGCGAACTGGAGCAGGCCCTGGGGCAGCTACTGCTGCGGCGCAACAGGAGCGCGCTCTACGACGCGATCCTCGACTCGGCGCCGCCGGGCGTCGATCGTCAGACCTACTCGGTGCTGAGCGGGTTGGCTCGGCTCGGTCCGCGATCGGCGGCGCGGCTGGCCGACGAGGTCGGTATCGACCGATCAGGCGCGAGCCGCTATGCCGACCGGCTCGAAGCCGCGGGCCTGCTCGAGCGCGGTTCCGACCCCAGCGACGGCCGGGCCACCCTGCTCGCGTTGACGCCCAAGGGCCGCGCCGCGGTCGCCGAGCTCCGCAACGCGCTGACCCGGCACCTCGCGGGCCGGATCGCGGACTGGCCCGATGGGCAGGCGCGGGCGCTGATCGACGGTATTCGCCTGCTCGTCGACCCGCCCCGGGATTGAATCCGCCCGCACCTGGACCCGGTTATCTCGCCCAACGGCTCAGGGACGGCGCGGTGCCGACGAGGATGACCGATCGCCAAGATCGGGATGCGTCAACAGCCGCTCGTCCCGCCCGCTTGCCTCCACATGAGACCGATGGGTCGGGCCAAACCTGCGGCCGGGCGGCTCACCGCTCAAGAAGCGGGCGCCCATCTCGTTCTCGCCGCACCCAACGGGCACCCGTCCGAAGCATGTCGGCGACGGCTATCGCGAGGCCGTCGAGGCGCGTTTGACCAATGTGGGCTGGTAGACGACCTGGCGCGGGGCGAAGCCGGGGTCGCCGTCGGCCTCGGACAGCAGGAGGTCGATGGCGGTCTCGCCGATCAGCCGGGCGGGCTGGCGTATCGAGGTGAGGGGGACGATCGCGGCTTGGACGAAGTCGATGTCGTCGTAGCCCACGAGCATCACGTCTTCGGGGACGCGCAGGTTGCCCGCGAGAATGAGCTCCTGTAGGACGCCGAGGGCGAGCAGGTCGTTGGCGGTGAACACCGCGTCGGGGCGGGCGGACGCGTTGCGGCCGAGGAGGTCCAGGACGGCGTGGCGGCCGGCCGGAACGGACAGCTCCGGGGTGTCGATGACCTCGAAGCGGACTCCATTGTGCTCGGATACGGCCTTTCTGGCGCCCGTGAGGCGGTCGCTCACCTGCCGGATGCTCATCGGACCGCCGACGAAGGCGATGTGGCGGCGGCCCTGCTCGATCAGATGGCGCACGGCGAGTTCGCCGCCCGCGACGTCGTTGACCGACACGCTGGAGACGCTGGTGTCGGGCAGCGCGCGGTCGACGAGGACCACCGGGATGCCGCGGGAGCGCAGGCGCTCCACCGAGGGCCGGGCGTCGACGACCGGGGACAGCAGGACGCCGCGAACCCGCTGTTCCTCGAACAGCGCCACCTGGGTCCGTTCGCGGTCGGTGTTTTCCCGGCTGTCGGTGACCAGGACGGTGATCCCGGCGGTGACCGCCTTGTCCTCGGCGCCGCGGATCAGGTCGCCGAAGAACGGGTTGCCGACGTCCAGCACGACCAGGCCGATGCTGCGGCTCTGCCCGGCGCGCAGTTGCCGCGCGGCTCCATTGCGGACGTAGCCGAGCCGATCGATGGCCCACTGGACGCGCTCGATCGTGGCCCCCGAGACCCGGTCGGGTCTGTTGAGGACGTTGGACACCGTGCCGGGCGAAACGCCCGCCAGGGCGGCGACGTCCTTCACGCTGACTACGCCCACGTCCGGAGCACCTTCCTGCGGGAGGACCCGCGTCGACGGGCAATTGTATCGATTTACTTATGCTGGCCAATGAGCCTCCGCTCCCCGATAGGAAAGTTTTCCGAAGGCATTGACTCGCGAATCGGTCTACCGTAACCTACCCCACAGATTGAATTAAATCGATTTAACGATCTTGTGGAGTCCGCCCATGGCGACCCAGCCCCCGCACGAGCCCTTCCGACCATCCCCCGGCGACCCGCCGCTGTTGGAGCTGCGCAGCGTCGCCAAGTCCTTCGGCTCCGTCGCCGCCCTGAGGTCGATGGACCTGACCGTCGATCGTGGATCGATACACGGGTTGATCGGGGAGAACGGCGCCGGCAAATCGACCCTGGTCAAGATCGTCGCCGGGGTGCACTCCCGGGACCGCGGCACGTTGACGGTCGACGGAGACTCGGTCGACTTCGGCTCCGCCGCGCGAGCCAAGGACGCCGGAATCGCCGTCATCTACCAGGAACCGACGCTCTTCGGCGACCTGAGCGTCATGGAGAACATCTTCATGGGACGGCAACCGGTGACGCGCCTGCGACGCCTTGACCGCGCCGCGATGCGGCGCGACGCGCGGGCCCTGTTCCGGCGGCTCGGGGTCGCGATGGACCCGGACCGGCCCACCCTCGGCCTGTCCATCGCCGACCAGCAGATCCTGGAGATAGCCAAGGCGATCTCCATGGAAGCCAAGCTGCTCGTCATGGACGAACCCACCGCGGCACTCAGCGGGATCGAAGTGGACAGACTGTTCGCCATCGCGCGGGCGCTGCGGGACGAGGGGCGGGGCCTGGTGTTCATCTCGCACCGCTTCGACGAGATCTTCGACCTGTGCGACCGGGTGACGGTGATGCGGGACGGGTCCTATGTGTCCACCCATCGCACCGACGAGGTGACGTCGGCCGAGCTCGTCGCCGAGATGGTGGGGCGCGAGGTGGAGACGATGTTCCCCAGGTCCGAACGCGAGGGCCGCGGGGAGGTCGTCCTGCGGGTGGAGGGCCTGAGCAGGCGGGGCACCTTCGCCGACGTGTCGCTGACCATCCACTCCGGAGAGATCGTCGGGTTGGCGGGGCTGGTGGGGGCGGGGCGCAGCGAGGTCGCCCGCGCGGTGTTCGGCGTCGACGACTACGACACCGGACGGGTCGGCGTCTCCGGTTCGCCGCTGCGGAAGGGAAATCCGCGATCCGCCATCCGCGCCGGGGTCGCCTTCGTGCCCGAGGACCGCCGAGAGCAGGGACTCCTGGTGGACCTGTCGCTGGCCCGCAACATCGCCCTGGTGTTGCGGCGCAAGCTTTCGGCGTGGGGCCTGATTCGCCGGGTCGGCGAGGATTCCCTGGCCGCCGGCTGGGCGCGCACCCTCCAGATCAAGGCGCGGGACCTGGACGTCGAGGCCGGGACGTTGTCGGGCGGCAACCAGCAAAAGGCGGTCATCGCCAAATGGATGGCCACCGAACCGCGGCTCCTGATCATCGACGAACCCACCCGCGGCATCGACGTCGGCACCAAGATCGAGGTCCACCGCCTGCTGGACAAGCTGGCGGGCGAGGGCCTGGCCATATTGATGATCTCCAGCGAACTTCCCGAGGTGTTGGGCATGAGCGACCGGGTCTACGTGATGTGCGAGGGCCGCGTCACCGGCGAGTTCGCCCGCCACGAGGCCACCAGCGAGGCCGTCATGACCGCCGCGACCACACTGGAGGCGGCTCGATGAGCGTCGCCCCCACATTCGCCAAACGCGACTGGCCGCTGATGCTGGTGCGGCGCAGGGAATTCGGTGTCGTCGCGGCGGTCGTCGTCCTGGTCACCGTCACGACCGTGATCAACCCCGGTTTCGCCATCGGCTCCGACGGCTTCCGCAACCTGCTGTTGACGCCGTCGCTGCTGGTGATCCTGGCCGTGGCGCAGGCGATCGTGATCATCACCAAGAACGTCGATCTGTCGGTCAGCGCGGTGCTCGGGTTGACCGCGTACGCCACCGGCCTGCTGTTCACCGACGTTCCCGGCGCCCCGCTGCCGTTGGTGGTCGTCGCGGGCATCGGCCTGGGCGCGGTATTGGGCGCCGTCAACGGTTTCCTGGTGAGCGTGGCCCGCGTGCCGTCGTTGGTGATCACCCTGGGAACCCTCTACATCTACCGCGGGATCGACGTCGCCTGGGCCGGGTCCGACCGGATCAACGCCACGGACCTCCCGTCCCAGTTCACCGCGCTCGGCACCGCCTCCCTTCTGGGCATACCGGTGATGTCCATCGTGGCCGTCGCCGTCGTGGCGATCGCGGCCTACGTGATGAGCCAAACCCGTGCGGGGCGCCAGATGTACGCGATCGGCTCCAACGGCTACGCCGCGCAGCTGTACGGGCTCGCGGTGCGGCGCACGGTATTCATCGGCTTCGTGGCCTCGGGGACGCTGGCCGGGCTGGCCGGTGTGCTGTTCGCCGCCCGGTACGCCACGGTCAGCTCCAACGCCGGCTTCGGCATGGAGCTACAGGCCGTGGCCGCCGCGGTCCTCGGGGGAGTGGCCATTGTGGGCGGAATCGGCACGGTGCTCGGCGCCGCCCTGGGCGCGGTGCTGCTGACGACCATCAGTCGGGCCCTGCCGACGCTGGGAATCGGCGACTTCTGGCAGCAGGCGGTGTTGGGCGCGTTGATCATCGGCGCGATCGTGCTCGATCGGGCCATCGCCGCCAGACAGGCCCGACGTCTGCGTTCCGCGCATGCCCGGGCGGCGGCGGTCGCGCGAAAGGAGCCGGTGTCGTGACAACCACAATGGATGCCAGCCGCCGGACCCCCGCCGCGCGCCCCGTCGCCGCCCGGGCCAGGTCCCTTCTGCTGGGACGCGACGCCGCGGTGATCGTCCTGCTGGTCGCGGTGTGGCTCATCGGGTCGGTGAGCGTGGACAACTTCGCCAAACCCAACACCGTCTACTTTCTGCTCCTGGACGTGCTGCCGATCGTGCTGATCGCGCTGCCGATGACCATGGTCGTGATCGCCGCCGAGATCGATCTGTCGGTGGCCAGCATGCTCGGTCTGTCCAGTGTGATCGTCGGCGTGCTGTTCCAGCACGGCTGGCCGGTGTGGGCCGCCGCCGTCGTCGCCCTGGGGATCGGGGCCGTGGGTGGCGCGCTCAACGGCTTCCTGGTGGCCACCGTCGGGCTGCCGTCCCTGGCGGTCACGGTGGCGACCCTGGCCCTGTTCCGCGGCATCGCCGTCGGCCTCTTGGGCACCAAGGCCGTCACCGGATTCCCCGAGAGCTACAAGGACCTGGCCAGCGACCGGCTGTTCGGCCCCGGCACCGCGATACCGGCGGTGCTGCTCGTGTTCGTGGTCCTGGCGATCGGCTTCGGCGTGCTGCTGCACTTCACCGCCTTCGGCCGCGCCACCTACGCCGTCGGCATGAGCGCCGAGACGTCCCGGTTCTCCGGCGTCAACGTGCGGGCGGTGAAGTTCTGGCTGTTCGTGGCCACCGGCGCGGTCTCGGCCCTGGCCGGAATCTACTGGACGCTTCGCTACGGGTCGGCGCGCGGAGACAACGCCGTGGGCCTCGAGCTGACGGTCGTGGCCGCGGTGCTGGTCGGCGGGGTGTCCATTTTCGGCGGACGCGGCGCCATCCCCGGCGTGATCGCCGGCGCACTGCTGATCGGCGCGCTACGCGCCGTGCTGCGGCTGGCCGACGTGTCCGCCGACGCCATCAACATCGCCACCGGCGTGGTCCTGATCGCCTCGGTGGTGTTTCCCCGAATCCTCTCGGGCGTTCGCGGCCGTCGTCGGCGAAGCCGGCGCCGCGGCCTCGAACCCGAGCCGTCCCTCGAATGACCGTCTCCTCCCCGAAAGGCACGACCATGGCACTTCTCAACGCGCGCGGATGGCGGCTTGCCGCCGTCGCCGGTTTGGCGCTGGCCCTGGCGACCGGCACCGCCGCATGCTCCAACGGATCCAAGGGCGACTACGACATCGCCTTCCTGCCCAAGAACCTCGGCAACCCGTACTTCGAGGCCTCCGACAACGCGGCCAAGAAGGCCGTCAAGGACTTCGGCGGCTCCTTCAAGGAGGTCGGGCCCTCCGAGGCCACCGCCGACGGACAGGTCACCTACATCAACACCCTGACCCAGCAGAGCGTCGGCGCGATCGTGTTGTCCGCCAACGACACCAACGCGCTGTGCGACGCGCTGCACGACGCCCGCGACGCGGGGATCAAGGTGGTCACGTTCGACTCCGATGTGGACGCCAAGTGTCGCGACGTCTACGTCTCGGCGTCCTCGCCCAAGCTCATCGCCCGCAACCAGATCGACCTCATCGCCGAGGCGACCGGCGGCAAGGGCGACATCGCGATCCTGTCGGCCACCGCCAACGCGACCAACCAGAACGCGTGGATCGCCGACATGAAGCCGTACCTGAAGTCGAAATACCCCGACATGCACCTGGTGGACGTGGTGTACGGCAACGACGACGACCAGACCTCGTACGACAAGACCGAGGCGCTGCTGTCCAAACACCCGCACCTGGACGGGATCGTCTCGCCCACCACCGTCGGCGTCGCGGCGGCCGCCCGGTATCTGTCCACATCGCAGTTCAAAGGCAAGGTCGCGTTGACGGGCCTGGGAACCCCCAACGACATGCGCAAGTACGTCAAGGACGGAACCGTCACGTCGTTCGCGCTGTGGAACCCCAAGGATCTCGGCGTCCTGGCGTCGTACGCGGCGAAGGCGTTGCTGGACAAGGACATCACCGGCAAGAACGGCGACGACTTCAAGGCAAAGGGTCTGAGCACCAAGGCCACGAAGTTCACCGTGGGTCCCAAGGGCGTGATCACCCTGGGGAAGCCGTTCGTCTTCGACAAGAAGAACATCGACGATTTTGACTTCTAGATAGGAATCCCCATGGCACAGTTCGCCGACATCGCCGCGTCGCTGGAACGCCAGCGCATCGAGTTGCCGTCGTGGGCGTTCGGGAACTCCGGGACCCGGTTCAAGGTGTTCGGATCGCCCGGCACGCCCCGCGATCCGTTCGAGAAGGTCCGTGACGCCGCCAAGGTCCACGAGCTCACCGGTCTAGCGCCCACGATGGCCATTCACATCCCCTGGGACCGGGTGGACGACTACGCCGAGCTGGGCCGCGTCGCCGCCGATCACGGCATCGCTTTGGGCACGGTCAACTCCAACACGTTCCAGGACGACGAGTACAAGTTGGGCAGCCTCACCCACACCGACCCGGCCGTGCGGCGGCGCGCCATCGATCACCACTTCGAGTGCGTCGACATCCTCGAACAGGTCGGTTCCCGTGATTTGAAGGTGTGGCTGGCCGACGGCACCAACTATCCCGGCCAGGGCGACATTCGGCGCCGTCAGGACCTGTTGGCGGAGTCGCTGTCGGAGATCTACCAGCGCCTCGGCCCCGACAAGCGGCTGATCCTGGAGTACAAGTTCTTCGAGCCGGCCTTCTACCACACCGACGTCCCCGACTGGGGCACCGCCTACGCGCACGTCGCCGCGTTGGGGGAGAAGGCGAAGGTGTGCCTGGACACCGGCCACCACGCGCCGGGCACCAACATCGAGTTCATCGTCGCCCAGCTGCTTCGCCTGGACAAGCTCGGCTCGTTCGACTTCAACTCGCGCTTCTACGCCGACGACGACCTGATGGTGGGCGCCGCCGACCCGTTCCAGCTGTTCCGGATCCTGGTGGAGGTGAGGTGCGGCGGCGGGCTCGACGATGAGGACGTGGCGTTCATGCTCGACCAGTGCCACAACATCGAGCCGAAGATCCCCGGCCAGATCCGCAGCGTCCTCAATGTCCAGGAGATGACCGCGCGGGCGCTGCTGCTGGACCTCGAGGCGCTTCGAGCGGCACAAGACGCCGGGGATGTCCTGGGCGCCAACGCGGTCTACATGGACGCCTTCTACACGGACGTCCGCGCCGACCTGGCCGCGTGGCGCCGGGAGCGCGGCCTGCCCGCCGACCCGATGGCGGCCTTCGCCGCCTCGGGCTACCTCGAAACGGTGGCGGCCGAAAGGGTCGGCGGGCAGGCCGCCGGCTGGGGCGCGTGAACCGCCGCAACCATCCACAACCGACAAACGGAGGACAGGCATGACGCACACCGCCGTCACCGAGTTGCTTCAGCGCAGCAACCGGTTGGGCAGCGACCCCGCCAACACCAATTACGCCGGCGGGAACACCTCCGCCAAGGGCCGCCAGGTGGACCCGGTGACGGGCGAGGACGTCGAACTGTTGTGGGTCAAGGGGTCCGGAGGCGACCTGGGCACCCTCTCGGAGCCGGGGCTCGCCGTGCTGCGGTTGGACCGGCTGCGGCAACTGACCAATGTGTTCCCCGGCGCCGACCGGGAGGACGAGATGGTCGGCGCGTTCGACTACTGCCTGCACGGCAAGGGCGGCGCCGCCCCGTCCATCGACACGGCGATGCACGCGCTGGTGGACGCGCCACACGTCGATCACCTGCATCCCGACGCCGGCATCGCGATCGCCACGGCGGCCGACGGACCCGAGCTGACCGAGAGGATCTTCGGGGACCGGGTCGTGTGGGTGCCGTGGCGCAGGCCGGGTTTCCAACTGGGACTGGACATCGCCGACATCCGGCGGCGCCACCCGCGGGCGATCGGGACCATCCTCGGCGGCCACGGGATCACCGCCTGGGGAGACACCAGCACGGAGTGCGAACGAAATTCACTGTGGATCATCCACACCGCCGCCGAGTTCATCGCGGCACACGGCAAACCGGAACCGTTCGGCCCCGCCGTGGCGGGCCACGAGCCGCTGGAGGCCGGGCCGCGCCGCGCCAGGGCGGCGGCCCTGGCGCCGCTGATCCGCAAGCTGGTCTCCACCGACGCGCGCCGGGTCGGGCACTTCACCGACAGCGACGTGGTGCTGGACTTCCTCTCCCGCGCCGAACATCCGCGCCTGGCGCAGCTGGGAACCAGCTGCCCGGACCACTTCCTGCGCACCAAGGTGCGCCCCCTGGTACTGGACTTGCCCGGCATCGCCGACCTGTCCGACATGAAGCGGCGACTGTCCGAACTGCACGAGCGATACCGAACGGACTACGCGGACTACTACCGGCGATACGCCGAGCCCGACTCCCCGGCGATGCGCGGCGCCGACCCGCTGATCGTCCTGGTGCCGGGCATCGGGATGTTCAGCTACGGCAAGGACGCGCAGACCGCCCGGGTGGCGGGGGAGTTCTATGTCAACGCCATCAACGTGATGCGCGGCGCCGAGGCGCTGTCGCGCTACGAACCCATCGACGAGCGCGAGAAGTTCCGCATCGAGTACTGGGCGCTGGAGGAGGCCAAGCTGCGCCGCCTCCCCCGGCCGCGCTCCCACGCCGGGCGCATCGCCCTGGTCACCGGCGCGGCCTCCGGCATCGGCAAGGCCGTGGCCGCGCGGCTGGCCGCCGAGGGCGCCTGCGTCGTCGTCGCCGACCTGGACGCGGACGCCGCCGCCGCGGCCGCGTCCGCTTGGGGCTCAAGCGACGTGGCGATCGGGGTGCGGACGGACGTCACGGACGCCCACCAGGTGCGAGCCGCCGTGGAGCGCGCCGTGCTGCACTTCGGCGGGCTGGACCTGATCGTCAACAACGCGGGGCTGTCGATATCGAAGCCGCTGCTGGAGACCAGCGAGCACGACTGGGATCTTCAGCACGAGGTGATGGCCAAGGGATCGTTCCTGGTGTCGCGCGAGGCGGCGACCATCCTCATCGAACAGGACCTCGGCGGCGACATCGTCTACGTGGCTTCCAAGAACTCCGTGTTCGCCGGCCCCAACAACATCGCCTACTCCGCCGCCAAGGCCGACCAGGCCCACCAGGTGCGGCTGCTCGCCGCCGAGCTCGGGCCGCACGGGATCCGCGTCAACGGCGTCAATCCCGACGGCGTCGTGCGGGGCTCGGGTATCTTCGCCGGTGGCTGGGGGGCGCAGCGCGCGGCCGTGTACGGGGTCCCCGAGTCCGAGCTGGGCGCCTTCTACGCCAAGCGAACCCTGCTGCGCCGCGAGGTGCTGCCCGAACACGTCGCCGCCGCCGTCGCGGTGCTAACCGGCCCGGAACTCGGCCACACCACGGGCACCCACGTGCCGGTGGACGCCGGGATGGCCCCGGCGTTCCTTCGGTAAGGAGACCAGATGCCGGACGCGTTCGCCGCCGTCGACCTGGGCGCCACCAGCGGGAGGGTGATGATCGGCCACGTCACCCCCGAGGCGGTGCGTCTCGATACCGTCTCGCGGTTCCCCAACGGCCCTATCGACACAGTGGACGGTATCCATTGGAACGTCCTGGAGCTGTACCGCCGGGTCGTGGAGGGGCTGAACCTCGCCGCCGAACGGGAGGAGCCGCGCAGCGTCGCGGTGGACTCCTGGGGCGCCGACTACGGGCTTCTGCGCGGCGGACGTCTGCTCGGTTCGCCGTTCCACTACCGGGACGGGCGCAATCCGCCCGCGGCCGAGCGCGCTCACCGGACCGTCCCGTTCGAGAGGATGTACCGCGCGTCGGGGCTGCAGTTCCTGCCGTTCAACACGGTGTATCAGCTCGTGGCGGAGGAAGACGGCGGACTGCTGGACGTGGCCGACCGGCTGTTGATGATCCCCGACCTGATCGGCTACCTGCTCAGCGGCGAGGTCGTGTCCGAGAGCACCAACGCCTCCACCACCGGCCTCATCGACATCGCCACGGGCGAGTGGAACCGCGGCCTGGCCCGCGAACTGTCCATTCCCGACGACATCTTCGCGCCCTTGACGCCGCCGGGCACCCGGGTCGGCGGACTGCGGGCCTCGGTGGGCCTGTCGCGGGCCGTCGAGCTGGTCACCGTCGGCTCGCACGACACCGCCTCGGCGGTGGTGGCCGTCCCCGCCGAAGGCGACGAGATCGCCTACATCTCCAGTGGCACATGGTCCCTCGTGGGACTGGAACTTCCCGGCCCGGTGGTCACCGAGGCCAGCCGCGCGGCGAACTTCACCAACGAATCCGGGGTGGACGGACGGACCCGCTTCCTGCGCAACGTCTCCGGGCTGTGGCTGCTGGACGAGACGATCCGCACCTGGCGGCGCTCCGGACAGGACGTCGATCACGCCGCGCTGCTGGGCGCCGCCGCGGACGTCGACCCGTCCGCCGCGGTCCTGTTCGACGCCGAGGATCCCCGATTCATCCCGCCCGGCGACCTGCCGGCCCGCATCGCCGACTGGTGCGCCGAACACGACGTGCGACCCCCGGCGGGGCGCGCCGAACTGGTCCGCAGCATCCTGGAGTCGCTGGCCGAGGCGTACGCGCGCGCCATCCGCCAGGCCGAGGACCTCACCGGCCGCCACGTCGAAACCGTCCACATCGTCGGCGGCGGCGCGAACAACCGCCTCATGTGCCAGCTGACCGCCGACCGCACCGGCCTGCCGGTGCTCGCCGGCCCGGTGGAGGCCACCGCCCTGGGCAACGTGCTGGTGCAGGCGCGCGCGCTCGGGGCGATCTCCGGTTCCCTGGAGGCGCTGCGTGCCATCGTTTCCCGATCTTTCACACCTATCGGCTACCTGCCGCGCGGCGGTGGCGGATGATCGTCGACGACGACCAAACGATCAACGACGAAGGAGACGCGTGATGCGACGCCGGATGCCCAGGCCGAAGGACATCATGCCCCTGGTGGGGTTTCGCAAGCCCAGGTTCAGCGCCACCAGGCGTCGGCTCGAGTCGGCGGTGACGATCGACGACCTGCGCGACGCCGCCCGCCGCCGCACCCCCAAGGCGGCGTTCGACTACACCGACGGTGCCGCCGAGGCCGAGATCAGTCTGGCGCGCGCCCGGCAGGCGTTCGAGGACATCGAGTTTCACCCCGCGATCCTGCGCGACGTCGCGGAGGTCGACACCGGCTGGGACGTCCTGGGGCGACCGGCGGCACTGCCGTTCGGCATCGCGCCCACCGGGTTCACGCGCTTGATGCAGACCGAGGGCGAGATCGCCGGTGCCCAGGCCGCCGAGGCGGCGGGAATACCGTTCAGCCTGTCCACGCTGGGAACGACATCCATTGAGGACGTGAAGGCCGCCAGCCCGAACGGCCGCAACTGGTTCCAGCTGTACATGTGGAAGGACCGCGACCGCTCGGCGAACCTGATCGACCGCGCGGCCGCGGCGGGAATCGACACGTTGCTGGTCACCGTGGACGCGCCCGTGGCGGGGGCTCGCCTGCGGGACAAGCGAAACGGTTTCTCGATTCCTCCACAGTTGACTCTCAAGACGATGCTCAACATGGCGCGCCAGCCCGCCTGGTGGTTCAACCTGCTGACCACCGAACCGCTGGCGTTCGCGTCGCTGAGCAGGTGGCCCGGGACCGTCGCCGAGTTGTTGGACACGATGTTCGACCCCACCGTCGACTACGAGGACCTGGCGTGGATCAAGCAGCAATGGCCGGGAAAGCTTGTCGCCAAGGGGGTGCAGAGCCTCGGTGACGCCAAGCGGCTCGCCGACGCCGGCGTCGACGGCGTCGTCCTGTCCAACCACGGTGGACGCCAGCTCGATCGCGCTCCCGTCCCGTTCCACCTGCTGCCCGAGGTGGTGCGCGAGGTGGGCGGCGACCTCGAGGTACATGTGGACACCGGGATCATGTCCGGCGCCGACATCGTCGCGGCCGTCGCGCTGGGCGCCCGCTTCACCCTGATCGGCCGTGCGTACCTCTACGGCCTGATGGCGGGCGGGCGCCGCGGTGTCGACCGCACCATCGCCATCCTCGGCGACCAGATCACCCGCACCATGCGCCTCCTCGGCGTCACCTGCCTGGAAGAACTCGAACCCACCCACGTCACCCAACTGCGCCGAGGTCGGGCTTAAACGCCGATCGGGACGGTCGCGAGGAGTCTGGACAGGTGTCCATGTATAATAGACATCTGTCTAAGAAGCTCGATGAAAGCGAAGACGCCGATGCACACACTCGCGAACATCCTGGTCGGCCTGGTGGCCCTGCTGCACATGTACTTCCTGGTCCTGGAGATGTTCCTGTGGGAGAGCGGGTCCGGCCGCAAGCTGTCGGGGTTCGACGCGGCCCTGGCGCGGGCCACCGTGCCGCTGGCCGCGAACCAGGGCCTGTACAACGGTTTCCTGGCGGCCGGACTCGTCTGGGGCCTGATCGCGGCGAATCCGATCGGCTACTCCGTCCAGGTGTTCTTCCTGATCTGCGTGATCGTCGCCGGGCTGTACGGCACCTTCACCGCCAACCGGCGCATCCTCGTCGCCCAGGCGCTGCCGGGCGCGCTGGCGCTGGCCGCCGTCATACTGGCCGGATGACCGCCGCGCCAGCCGATCCCCGCGCCGCCCGGACCCGGGCGAAGCTGCGCCGGGCCCTGTTGGACGAGTGCGATCAACGGCCGCTGGCGCAGGCCAGCGTCGCGGCCCTGGTGAGGCGGGCGGGCGTCGGCCGCGCCACCTTCTATCTGCACTACACCGACCTGGAGGCGCTGGCCGTCGACGCCTGCGCCGACGTCGTCCGCGATGCCGTGGACGCCCTGCACGCCTGGCGCGGCACGCCCGACCCCGCCGCGCCGCCGCCGGCCCTGCTGGACTTCTTCGACCGGCTCACCCCGCACGCCAACCTGTACCGGGAGCTCCTGAGCCGCGGCGGCGGTGGCCCGCTCGGGCATGTCCTGCACCGGGACCTGCGCGCCCGCAGCCACACCGAACGCACCCTGGCGGGAGCCCCGCAGCCCGAACTCGTCGCCTCGGCGGTGGCGGCCACCTTCACCGGGATCCTCGCCGACTGGCTGCACGGCGACATCGAAGCCACCCCCGCCGAGATCGCCCACCGTGTCTGGCACGTGCTCGTCACCCTGCACCGCACCCCGCCGCCCTGATGACTGAGCCTTGTGGACAATTGCGAAAATTACCGAAAGCCGCCGACAGACAACGCCGAGGGAGACACGCACATGCAACAGGTCAAGGGAGTCATCGCCCGCGCCAAGGGCGAACCGGTCGAGCTCGTCACCGTGAACGTCCCCAGCCCGGGGCCGGGAGAGGCCGTGGTGCGGGTGCGAACCTGCGGGGTGTGCCACACCGACCTGCACTACCGCGAAGGCGGCATCAACGACGAGTTCCCGTTCCTCCTGGGCCACGAGGCCGCGGGCGTCGTCGAGGAGGTCGGCCCGGACGTCACCGAAGTGGCGCCCGGCGACTTCGTGGTGCTGAACTGGCGTGCCGTATGCGGCCGGTGCCGCGCCTGCAGGCGCGGCGACCCGAAGTACTGCTTCAACACCCGCAACGCGACCCAGAAGATGACGCTGGAGGACGGCACCGTTCTTTCTCCCGCACTGGGCATCGGAGCGTTCGCGGACAAGACCCTCGTGGCCTCGGGACAGTGCACGAAGGTGGATCCCGAGGCGCGCGCGGCCGCGGTCGGGCTCCTGGGCTGTGGAGTCATGGCCGGCATCGGCGCGGCGATCAACACCGGCGGCGCGAGCCGCGGCACGTCGGTCGCGGTGATCGGTTGCGGCGGCGTGGGCATGGGCGCGATCGCGGGCGCGGTGCTGGCCGGAGCCAGCCCGATCATCGCCGTCGACATCGACCCGAACAAGCTGGAGGCGGCCACGACGATGGGCGCGACCCACGCCGTCGACTCCTCCACCACCGACCCTGTCGAAGCGATCAAGGAGATAGCCTCCGGCTACTACGAGGGCGCCGAGGGTGCCGATCTGGTCATCGAGGCGGTCGGCCGCCCCGAGACCTGGAAGCAGGGCTTCTACGCCCGGGACCTCGCGGGCACGCTGGTCATGGTCGGGGTTCCCACCCCCGACATGAAGGTTCCCGACCTGCCGCTGATCGACGTCTTCGGGCGTGGCGGCGCCCTGAAGTCGAGTTGGTACGGCGACTGCCTGCCCGAACGCGACTTCCCCATGCTCACCGACCTGTACCGGCAGGGCCGGCTCGACCTCGACGCGTTCGTCACCGAGGAGATCGGTATCAGGGATGTCGAGGCGGCGTTCGAGCGCATGCGCCGCGGAGACGTCCTGCGGTCGGTGGTGGTCCTGTGATGGCGGCCGGCGGGGTCCGCGTCGATCGCGGCGTCACTTCGGGCACCTTCACCCTCGACGGCGAGACCTTCGAGGTGGACAACAACGTCTGGGTGATCGGCGACGACGCCGAGTGTGTCGTCATCGACGCTCCCCACGATGTCGACGGCATCCTGGCCGTCGTGGGCGACCGCGAGATCAAGGCGATCATCTGCACGCACGCCCACGATGATCACGTCCGCGTCGCGCCGCGGCTGCGCGACCGAACCTCGGCCCCGATCCTCCTGCACCCGGACGACCGGCCACTGTGGGAGTTGAACCACGCGAATGCCCGGTGGGACGCCGATCTGGCCGACGGACAGGTCATCGAGGTGGCCGGTACGTCCCTCCACATCCTCCACACCCCGGGCCACGCGCCGGGGGCGGTGTGCGTGTATGTCCCCGACCTGGGCCGCGTCTTCAGCGGTGACACGCTGTTCAACGGCGGCCCCGGGGCCACCGGGCGCTCCTACTCCGACCGTTCCACTCTCGAGGACTCCATCCGCGCCAGGCTCTTCGCCCTGCCCGACGACACGATTGTCCACACCGGTCACGGCGACGACACCACGATCGCCGCGGAGCGCGCCAACCTGGCGGATGCCTCATAGACCATGAAACCGCGGTGGGAGTCAGGTGGCGCTCGCGGAATATCTACTGCGGACGTTCGTACGCCACGACGCGAGCGATGTGGCCTTCTGCCCTCGTCGTGACGTCCATTGTGTATAGCGCGTCATCGGTGGCTCGGGCGCCGACCGGCATCGCGTCGGATTCGGGTTTGGGCTTCGACGGGCATGGCGGAATGCC
Organism: Stackebrandtia sp.; assembly: GCF_035643755.1. NCBI lineage: Bacteria > Bacillati > Actinomycetota > Actinomycetes > Glycomycetales > Glycomycetaceae > Stackebrandtia > Stackebrandtia sp. Next base: position 20,422 of record NZ_DASQPW010000198.1, read on the forward strand.
TTCTTCAGTTGGTTCGCCCGACTCCGCGCCACAGCGCACGAGGCGGCGGTCATAGTCGCCGGGTGTGTCGGGAAGGGACAGCTGCTTGCCCTTCAGCGAAAACCGATGATGTCCCTCGGCTCCGAACACCGTATCGGGGTCGACCGTGATCACCGTGTTCCCGATCGTGACACTCGGCGGGTTTCGCATCTCGTCGACCTGTGGCGTCTTCTTGGTCCACAGCCGCACGACCTCGTCTTCGGAGTCCCATGCGGACAGTTCGTCCGAGCGCCATCGCTCATCCCACGCGCCGTCTGGTTTGGACCCTTTTCCGTGGTGACCGGCGTCCCCGACACCGTTGACCACCACCACGACGACCACCCCGATCAGCGGTTCGGTCGAGTGTCGACGCCCGGGTCGTTCCCGCCGTGGCCGATGACTCGTCTCACGGCCAGCCCGCGCCCGGTACCTCGACCGGGACGGCGAGCACCTGGCCGCTGCCGGGCGTCACCATGTCGGGGTCGGTCATGCCGCGCCACTCGGCGGCCACGATGAACAGGGTGGCGCCGTCGGGACCGCCCATCGCGCAGGCGAAGCCGCCGCGATCCAGCTCGATGGTCTGGAGCACCTCACCGCCGTCCGCGACCCGCGCGCATACCCGATGGGGCACGTCGGCGTACCAGACCGCGCCGCTGGCGTCGGTGCAGATGCCGTCCGGGACGCCGTCGCCCAGGTCGGCGAACACCCGTCGATCGCTCAGGTCGCCGCGCGGGCCGATGGTGAAGGCGAGCAGTTGGTGGCGGTAGGAGTCGGCCACGATCAGCGTGGAGTTGTCGGCGGTGACCGCCATGCCGTTGGGGAAGGCCACATCGTCGGCGACCTGACGCACCGAGCCGTCCATCGTGGCCAGCCATACGGTTCCGGGCGCGACGTCCTCTCCCGCGATCGGATTGAAACCGGCACCGTTGACGTAGGCGTTGCCGCGACCGTCCACCACGATGTCGTTCCAGCCCGGCCTGCCGAGCTCGGCGTGTGTGCTCAGGGTGCCGTCGGCGTCTCTGCGCAGCAGCTTTCCTTCGGCGGACGAGACGATGACCATCTGCCCGTCGGGAAGCCACGCGGTGCACAGCGGAAGGTCGTCCACCCGCGCGTACACCTGGTTGGTGCCGTCGAGGCCGACGGCGATCACCTCGCCGGACGACCAGTCCGAGAAGTACAAACGGTCGCCATGCCAGCGCGGCGACTCCACCAGCCCTCGGCCGCTCAGCAGCGTGCGTGTTTCGTTCATGTCGATCACAATCCCTTCAACTCATCAACTACACGAACGACCTCGTCGCGAATCGACAATCTGCCGCTTCGGCTCGGTCGGGTTTGTTGCCTTAGCATGTGAGCATGAATGACGTCTCCTCCGCGCTGAGGGTCTTTCCGGGGTAGGTGACGGGGCCGCGGTGGAGTTTCGTGTGTTGGGTCCCATGGAGGTGCTCGCCGGCGGCGTGGGGCTGGAGGTAGGGCCGGCGTCACGGCGGGCGGTGTTGGCGGTGCTCGCGGCGGAGGCCGGGCGCGTCGTCTCCATGGGGCAGTTGGTCGATCGGTTGTGGGGTGGTGCGCCGCCCCGGCAGGCGCAGGGGAACGTCCACAGTTATGTGTCGCGGCTGCGGGGTGTGCTGGGGGCCGAGGCGATCGCGCGGCGGTCGGGCGGGTATCGGCTGGACGTCGATCCGTTGCGGGTGGACCTGCATCGGTTTCGGCACCTGGTGTTCAGGGCGCGGCGGGCCGACGAGGGGGAGGCGGCGGGGCTGTGGGACGAGGCACTGGAGCTGTGGCGGGGCGAGGCATTCGAGGGCCTGGACGTGTCGTGGCTGCACGCGTTGGGCGATCAGTTGGCGGTGGAGCGGCTGGGGGCCGAGCTGGATCGCAACGAGACGCGGTTGCGGCGGGGAGAGTTCACGGTGGTGTTGCCGGGCCTGGCGTCCCGGTGTCGTGAGTACCCTTTGGACGAGCGGTTCGGGGGGCAGTACATGCTCGCCCTGCATCAGGCGGGACGGTCGAAGGACGCGCTGGATCACTTCGCGCGGTTGCGTCGGCGGTTGATCGACGAGTTGGGGAACGAGCCGGGCGGGCGGCTGCGGGAACTCCACAAGGGAATCCTGGACGACGACGCCGCGCTTCGGCCGCCCGTGTCGGCGGCCGTCGCGGTGCCCCGGCAGCTGCCCGCCGATCCGGTGCGGTTCACCGGGCGCGATGCGGAGCTGGCGCTCCTGGACGACCTGCACCGTCGCGCGGAGCCCGTCTGGGCGCTGAACGGGCAGGGCGGGGTCGGCAAGACGTGGCTGGCGTTGCGTTGGGGGAACGACAATGCCCGCGAGTTTCCCGATGGGCAGCTGTATCTCAACCTGCGGGGGTTCGACCCGACCGAGGCGCCCGTACCCGCGGGGGACGCGCTGCGGCAGTTGTTGGAATCGCTTGGCGCCGAACCCGATGCGGTGGGCGGCGGGGTCGACGCGCAGGCCGCGACCTATCGGAGCCTGGTGTCGGGCAGGCGCATCCTGATCGTCCTGGACAACGCCAGGGACAGCGAGCAGGTCGCCCCGCTGCTTCCCGGCGGGTCGACGGCCACGACGATCGTGACCAGCCGCAACGCGCTGGCGGGGCTTTCGGTCCATCACGGCGCTATTCGCGTGGGGCTCGATCTGCTGGACGCATCGCGGGCGCGCGAACTGTTGTCGGCGCGGCTGGGCGGGGAGCGGACCGCGGCCGAGCCCGACGCGATCGATACCTTCATCGATCACTGTGGAGGGTTGCCGCTGGCGTTGAGCATCCTGGCCGCGCGCGCGGCCGCCCAGCCGGGCCTGGGCGAACTGGCCGCCGATCTGCGTTGCCGCGCAAGGGATCTGGACACCCTGGACGCCGGTGAGATCTCGGCCAGCCTGCGCGCGGTGCTCGACAGCTCCCGCAAACAGCTGCCGCCGGAGGCCGCGACCTGCCTGGCATTGCTGAGCCTGGCGCCGGGACCCGACTTCGCGGTGAACTGTGTCGCGAGCCTCGCGGGACTACCCGCCGAGAAGTCCCGGCTGGCCCTGACGGAGCTGGAGGCCAACAGCCTGATCCAGCAACACGCCGCGGGACGGTACGTGATTCACGACCTCACGAAGCAGTACGCCCGCGAATGCCTTGAGGCGCAGGGCTTCGACGGCGACCGATCGAGCGCCACGGCACGACTGATCGATTACTACCTGCACAGCGCCCTGGCCGCCGATCGGTGCCTGATGCCGACGCGCGATGCCATCTCGGTGGCCGCGCCGAGCCCGGGGGTCAGCAGCGAGGCGCCGTCGAGTCCCGAGCGGGCCTCCGCATGGTTCGCACGGGAACGCCAAGCGCTGCAACAGGTCGTGCGATGCGCGCTCGACGAGGGCCGCTACGCGTCGTGCTGGCAAATCGGGTGGGCGTTGACCAGTGACTTCCTGCCCCAGGGCCGCTGGATCGAACTGGCCGCGGCGCTGGCGGTCGGACTGGAAGCGGCGCGACGCCTGGGCGATCGGACGGCCGAACTGCGCCTGCGCGTCAATCTGGCGAAGACCCACGTGCTCACCAAGGACCACGAGCGGGCCCAGGCGCAGCTTCACGAGGCGCTTCGCGTCGCCGAGTCCATAGGGGATAAATGGGCCCAGGGCCACCTGTACCTGACGCTCGGACAGGCCGCGGATGCCCGCGAGGAGTACGCCGAAGCGCTCCCACTGGCGCGGAAGGCGCTGGAGAGGTTCCGCGAGATCGGCAGGAAGTCGGGCCAGGCCACCGCCCTCAATCTCATCGGATGGTTGTATTCGAACCTCGACCGCCACCGGGAGGCGCTCGCCCCGTGCCGAGAGGCCATCGAGCTCAGCCGCGAGTCCGAGTCCGTCGGGATGGAGGGGATGTCGTGGGACAGCCTGGGCTACGCCCACCAGCACCTCGGCGACCACGACGAGGCGATCAGGTGCTTCACCCGTGCGCTGGAACGATTCCGGGCGAGCAACGACGCGTTCTACGCCGCGCGGGCGCTCGTCAAACTCGGCGAATCGTATCGGCGGCTCGCCGACGTCGACGCCGCGCGCCGGTGCTGGGGCGAGGCGCTGGAGATCTTCAGCGAGCTCGGCCGACCCGACGCCGACGAGGTCCGCGCCAAGCTCCGCGGGCTCGGCACCGCCTGAACCTGGCTCGCCGATGGCCGTGTCGGCGGCGGATGTGGGCGAGTCGCAGGTGAGACATCGCGCGCGTATTGCTTTGGCGGGCATTGATTGGCACATTGGCGTGGTTCCCTCACTCAAGGGGTTCTCCACTGTGGATATATGGAGGAGTTCCCGCCCCCGAAAGGAATCGCATGAAATTGGACGCCATCGGCGATGGCACCACGTCGAAGAAGAGAAGGCGGAAACGGCACAAGGGTTTGACGCTCGGCATCGCCGGCTGTGTCGCCCTGGCGATCGGTGGGGGAGGAGCGTGGGCGGCTACGTCGTATCTCGGCACCGACGGCGTCGACCCGCAGTCACTGCTTCCCGAATCGACCGCCGCCTTCGCGACGCTGAACCTGGACGTCAGCAAGGAGCAGCAACGGCAGATGCTGGAGCTGGTCGCGAAGTTCCCCTCGGCCGCGACCGGCAGCGACGCGCCGCAGGAGGCCGTCACCCAGTTCCTCGACATGCTCGAAGAACACAATGGAGACATCGCCGACGGCAAGTTCTCCGACTGGGTCGGTCCCAGCGCCTCGGTCGCGATGTGGGAGCACAAGGGCGAGCCCTACGGCCTGGCCACGGTGTCCGTCCTCGATGAGGACGCCGCCGACGAGGGCCTGGCCGCGCTGAAGCAGGACGGCGGCGCCGACCAGGTGGGCTACGACATCGAGGACGGACACGCCACCATCGCCTTCGGCGAGAAGGGCGCGCAGGCGGCGGCGAAATCCGCGGCGGCCGAGGCGGAGAAGTCCCCGCTGTCGGCCTCGAGCCGGTACTCCAAGGCCAAGTCCTTCCTGGGCAAGGACCAGGTCCTGACCGCCTGGGCCGATCTCGACCAGTCGTACGACATCCTCGAGAAGAAGCTGCCCGACGACGCCGACACCAGTGGCCTGCCGGTGGATCTGCTCAAGGCGCTCAAGAACCACATGCACGGTCAGATCGCCCTCGGCGCCAAGGCCCGCGACTACGGCATCGAGGCGGTGTCGTCGACCTTCGGAGCCAAGGACGTCATCGAGGGCAAGACGGGCCTGATGGACAAGCTGTCGCAGATGCCGAAGTCGGACATCGCGGGGGCGCTCGCGCTGCCCGATGACCTCAAGGGAACGATCCTGGAGGAGCTGGCCAAGAGCGGCGTCACCGGTATCGGCGCGGGCCTGGACAACGCGGTCATGGACAAGATCTTCGACCTGGTGTCCGGCGCCAAGGGCGCGTTGAGCCTCAGCGGCGTCACGGGATCGTCGACGCCCTCGGGCAAGGCGATCATCGAGACCACCTCGGCCGACAAGGCGCAGACCCTGAAGGCCCTGGCGGATCTGGTCGGCCAGGGGACCCTGGAGACCAAGGTGGACGGAAAGACCCTCACCGGTAACACCGTGGGGTCCTCCGACAACGGCAAGATCACCGACAACGAGTATTACTCCGACGCCATGGGTGGCGCCACCAAGAAGCTCGATGGTGCCGCGTTCTTCGACGTGCAGAAGCTGTTGCAGACGGCGCCCGCCAATGTGAAACAGGCCCTGGCCGCCGTCAAGGCCGCCGGCGTCAAGATCGGCACCAAGAATGGCGAGTACGTCGGCAACTACCGACTGATCATCGCCTGACGCACATCATCCGATGACGATCGGTGGGGACGGCGGCCGCGTGGGCCGCCGTCCCCGCTTTCGCTTGGCACGCAACGTCAGCGGCCGTAATGATGGCGATAGTTGTTGATGAGCGTGAATGCCTCGATCACTTCCGCTGGGGCGTCCGTCGGCGGACGTTCGTCGGTGGTGATGGGCGCGCCGGCGTCGCCGCGACGGACACGGCCGAACCGGGCCTTGGGATGCAACTGGTACACCGCGATGGGTTGGGGCCCTGCCAGGTGCGAATGATCCACTGTCGCCAGGAGCGTTCCACGTCGATTCGCGTGATGCTGCCCCAGGACAGGTCGTGGCGTTTGAAGGCCGCGATGATGCTGAGGCGGCGCGGCTCGATGACGGTGCCGTTGCGCAGCTGGAAGAGCGCGATGACGATGAGCAGGAACAACGCCAGCGCGGGGCGCAGGAGGTAGAGCGCCGAATGTTTGGCGATCGCCATGGGAGTGGAGATCGCCGTCAGGATGACGACGAAGACGACGCCGCCCAGCACCGCGCGCTTCCAGTACCGCCAGTCGCGAATGTGGTGGCAGTCGGTGGGCGGTTCGGGGGTGAGGGTGTACGACGGCACGAGCGCGGGCGTCGGCATCGACGGCGCGGGTTCGGGGGTGGTTCGGGGTCGGGCAGAGGCATCTGATGCATTTAGAGTCCTGAATGTTGAGCGTCCCGTGTCCCAGCAAGGCTGGGAGATTCAGGTTGGCATCGTGGGCGGCCCCGGCGAATCCCCTATGCGTGCCAAGCGTCCCACCCGGCGTTCGGGTCGGCGCGTAGAGTTGCGTATGGACGAATCGGCTGGGGAGAGCGAACGTGGGATCGGATGACGAAGAACCACCAGTCCACAATGAGGTGTCGGGTTCGGTTGGGGGAGATGTCTTTCAGGGCCAGAATCTGTATTTCCTCGACCGCCGTCCTCCCGTCTCACGGCCGACGAAGCCACAGGGTCTGCCCGCGGCGCCGTTGATCTTCAAGAACCGCGTCGACGAGCTGCGAGGGTTGACGACGTACCTGACTTCGGACGAACCCAGCGCGAAGGTGGCGGTGCTCAGCGGGCGAAGCGGCACGGGCGGAAGTTCCCTGGCGGTGCAATGGGGACACGCCTACGGTGAGGGTCTGTACCCCGACGGCGTCCTGTACACCGACCTTCGAAAGGATCGCGCCAACGGTGGCGCGGCGGTGGCCGACGTTTTGGGCAAGTTCCTCAACGCGTGCGGTTGTGAGGTGCCGAAGGAGACCGAGTCTCGGCGCGAGCGCTACCTGTCGTACCTGGCGGGCAAGCGGATGCTCGTGGTACTCGATCACGTCGAGAACGAAGCCGAGGTGCTGACCCTGCGGCCGTCGTCGGCGGGGAGCGGGTTGATCGTCACGACCCACCAACGGGACACCTACGTCACGGGGCAGCGCGACATCCCGTTGGAGCCCCTGAGCACCGATGCCGCGTTCGACATCGTCTCCGAATTGGTCGAACCCGATCGCCTGGAAAGAGAGCGCACCGAGGTCGGCGGGCTCATCGAGCTGTGCGACCACATGCCCAGACTCCTGTGCCTCGCGGTCGATCGGATGCGGCGCAACAGAAACATGACCGCGGCCAAGGTCACCGCATGGCTGCGCTCCGAGCTGAACCGTCGCGGCACCTCGCGCGATCGGCGATCGGTACTCGACATCGTCGCGGGCGACGCGTACAAGACGCTGTCGGCCGAGGCGGCGCGGGTGTACCGACTCCTGGGACACCACCCAGGCGACGACGTGGCCGAGGAGGCGATCCTCGCGCTGGTGGACACGGCCGACGTCGACGGGTCCGACGTGATCATGGAGCTGGTCGACCGTCATCTGCTGGACCCGCACACCGATGACCGCTATCGGTTGCCCCGATTGATCAGGGCCCACGCCCGATCGATCATCATTGATGGCCAGGACACCGAGGCCGACGCGCTGAAGGTGTGGAGCGACTGGTACATCGGCTGTGCTCAGGCCGCCGACGCCGCGTTCATTCACGACCGAAATCGGGTGTTCCCGCCCGAGGCCTCCGCGCCCAGGACCTTCGCGGACGACGGCCAGGCCAGGGACTGGTTCGCCGACGAGGGCACGAATCTGCTCGCCCTGCAACGCCAGCTGTTCGACTATGGATGGTTCCGCCCCGCCATGCGGCTGGGCGAGGCACTGTGGGTGCACTACATCGGAACCCTGTTCCTCGCGGACTGGCTCGAATCGAGTCAGCTGTCCGTCGACGCGGCCATGGCGGCGAACGATCGCGTCGCCGAGGTGCGCTTTCGCACCTTCCTTTCCCGAGCGCTCATGGAGAACGCGCGCAACGCCCCCGACCCGGGCGCGATGTACGCCAGGGCCGAAGACGAGCTGAACGGGGCCATCGCCGTGCCGTTCGCCGATGGCATCGGAGCCGATGTGCACGCGTCGGCGGTTGAACACAAGGGACGCCTGTACCAGTATCAAGGACGGTTTCTCGAAGCGATCGAGCGCTACACGCACGCCCTGGAGCTGTTCGCTCAGCGCGTCTCCGACGCGAGTGCCCCCGATCGGGAACGACGCGCGAATCGGCGCGGCGTCGGCCTTCAGTACATGTTCATCGGTACGACCTATCTGGACGCGAAGAACTACGCGGCCGCCGCGGAAAACCTGCGCGCCGCCGAGTCACGCCTGATTGAGGTCAGCCACTTCCGTGACGTCGCCAAGGTCCAAACCAATCTCGGCAAGGCGTATCGGCTCATGGGCAAGTGGTATGAGGCCCACGAGGTCGTCACCAAGGCGGTCAACGCCCTGGAGGGCGAGAAGTGGTTCCGCATCGAGGCCGACGCCCTGTGGGAGCTGTCCCTGGTCGCGCGAGGACGTGAACTCGCCTACCTGGAGCGCAGGTGTCTCGAACGGTTGCGGGAGCTGTACTTCGCGAGCCATCATCGACGTCTCGCCGAGGTGGATGAACGGTTGGCCGGCCTGTCAGGCTCCTAGGCGGCCGAATCGCACCGAGGTGCCGTGTCCTGGACACTCCACGGTGGCCTCGCCCTCGATGGGTCTGCCTTCCCGGGTCAGCGCCAGGTACGCCGACGCCACGACGGCGGCCACGTCGGCGTCGGCGGGCCGATCGGCGACCGCGCGAATCTCACTCCCGTCCTGCACCCGCACCGCCACCCCGCCCGACGCCAGTGCCTTCACCGCGACGCGGCACCCAGGAAACCGTCTGAGCAGGTCGGCCAGCTCCAAGCCCTCGTTCACCGCGACCAACGCATTGGCGGTTTGTGCGCGTCGCGGGTCGGAGTCGTCGCTGCGCACCACCAGGTGTCGCCCCTGCCTCGTGGGGGTGATCGCGGCGGGGTACCGCGTCAGCACCACCCGATTGTCGGCGACGGCGGCGTCCACCAGGTACGCCGTGGGTTCCACCCGATCGGGCCGCGGACTGTCCAGCGACAGGAACGCGGGGCTCGCGGGCTCCCCCAGGTCCATGAGCTCGTACATTGTGGATCGAAACGCCGCGGACGCGTCGATATCCCGCTCGATCGAGGCGTCGATGATCGCCGAGACCGTCTCCGGTTGGGGCTTCGCGATCAGCGCCTCCACCTGCGCCCGAATCGATCGCTCCTCATCGATGTGGGGCAGCGCTTCGATGAGCGCGGTCATCGGGCTGTCGGCGGGGCAGTCGTGCGGCTCGTCGGTGGCGATGGCCACGGGAACCAGGTCCGCCGCATAGAACGTCGTCGATCCATGGTCGCCGACAACGGCGTCCGCCGCGATCACGAACGGCTGCCAGCTCGTCTCGGGCGGGATCAGGATCAGGCCCGCGTCAACCGCCGACCTCAGTATCCGCTCCAGCTCCCGATGTCCGTCCCTGACAGTGACGTTGTGGTGGAACGTCGCCGCGACCCGATATTCGTCCACGGGCAGCTCGGCCACCAGCCGTTTGATCAGGTCGAGCGATCGCGCGGCCAACGACCTCGGCCCCCAGGTCGACGAGACCACGACCAGCCGCTGGCCGGGCTTCAGGCCGATGCTGGACCGATAGGTGTCGCGCAGCGGAAGGTGCGCGCGAAGCTGCTGCGCGATCGGGTCCCCCGCGATCACGGCGTTATCGACGGCGGGTTCGCAATGGCGGCGTATCCGATCCATCGAGTCGCGTCCTGGCAGGAGCAATCGGGACGTGATGACAGAACCGTCGCGCAGCAACTGTTCGGGGGTCAGCTCGAATACCCGCTCGCCGTCGGACGCGGCGGGCGGGCGTTTGTGGTGTCCCGCCCCGTGCGGGAACACCACCACGGGCCCGTTCAGCTCGGCCAGGCAAGCGTTGGCGCCGCCCGAAAGAACGAGGTCGAAAGTGGAGTGCTTGGCGGCCTCCCATGGCAGCAGGCGAATCCGCTCGGAGGTGAGGAGCTGCTCGACGCCGTACGCGTAGCGCGAATCGGGGCCGACCGTGACGCGGAGGTTGATCCGAGCGTCGTCGTCGAACAGCTTGATGACTTCCAGGGCCCGAAACGCCGACGCCCCGTTGCGCGCCACCACGAGGACCGACCGCTGGGATCCGAGCGTAACTTTGCCCTCGGGGCTCACCGTCACGCCGACCCTCCACTGGCACGTCGACAGTTCAGCCGTTCACGCCGTTGGCCGTTGGCCGTTGGCCGTTGGCCGTTGGCCGTTGGCCGTTGGCCGTTGGCCGTTGGCCGTTGGCCGTTGGCCGTTGGCCGTTGGCCGTTGGCCCCCCATTCTACCACAGTGGACTCCGGGCGGCGCGGAGGGTGGATGCGCTCACTCGAACCCGTCTGTGGCCTGGACACCCCGACACCCTAACCGGTCATCGGGCAGGTCGATCGGGTTGATCCCGACGGTCGGCGCGGCTGTGCCGTCAGGCGGCCGCGACCCGCAGCAGCACAACGGAATGCGCGCCCACTGTCAATCGCACCGCGTCGCCGTCGAACTTTCGTCGTGACTGTGTGATCGCGACGGCGTCGGTGTCGGCGTCGCTGTTGTAGCTGTCGAACGACCTCCCCGCCACCGCGAACACGTCGGCGGTACCAGCGTGGGACAGCCCCGTCAGCTTCACGGTGGTTTCGATGTCGGTCTTGGCCGAGCGGTTGACGACCATCACGTAACCCGTGCCGTCCTTGGCGACCGTCGCCGTGGCGGCCAGCGCCCGATACGACGACCCCAGATCGGTGTGACGGGTCGTGATCTCGACGTTGTCACTGATGGAATTCCCGACGACCGCGCCCCCACCGTGGACCATGTCGCGAACCTGTTGGCGCGCCACGGCATCCGCCGAGTACACGTAGCCAGGGGTGCCGCCGAACACCGAACGCGACACACCGGGCTTGTCGCTCATCAGGTCGTTGCACACCACCCATGCCAGACCCAGGTTGGCGTAATGGGCCCACTGGGAAGCCATGTAGACCACATGCGACATCGTGTACGCGTAGTGGGGGTACACCTTCTCCTCGTGGTCGCCGAACCACAGGGCGCCGCATTCGGTGACGGCGACGAAGGCGCCCTTCTTGGCGTGCTTGTCGACCTGGGCCTTGAGCTCGGTGACGGCCTGGACCGCGGCCCGCTCGCCGAGCAGGTGAAGGTCGTGGCCCGCCGCCTTGCTGGGGAACTGGTCGATCTTGAGGTCCCTGACGAAGTTGGTGTACGGGTGGATGGACACCCCGTCGTACTTGTGCGCCACGCCGTTGTCGGCCATGAACTGGGGGAACGTCGGCTTGCCCCGCAGCTTGCCGCGCGACACGGGCGTCCAGGTCGCCACCACCTCGATCGACGGATCGACCTTCTTCATTGCGTCGTAGTAGTCGACGAAGCCGTCGTGCGGGCCCGAGTCGTAGTCCGCGGTGATCTTCGATCCCTTGGGCGGGATGGCGCCGTGGTGCCCGTCGCCGAAGGCGATGGTGCCCGTGGCGTGGGTGAGGGCGTAGACGCGGTCGTGGGCTCCCGCCGCCGACAGCTTCGCGACGGCCTTCCACGCGTGGCCGTCGACGTGGATCGTGTGGCTGTGCGGCACGACGGGCGGGTACCACACGGTGAAGGTCTGGTGGGCGCTTCCGTCGCTGAGACAGGCCGAGCGGCGCTGGTCGTACGGCGTGCCGACGGGCTGCGCGTGCTGCCGCTGCTTTCCGCCGAAGACGTACTGGTGCAGCGCGGTGGGGTCGTCGGGGCTGAGCCAGTACCGCTCGCCGCCTAGGTGCAGCTCGTTGCCGATCTCCCAGCGGCGCACGCCGTACGGCTCGGGGTGGCCGTTGGCGGCGCGCAGGTCGCCCCATCTGGTTCCGGTGGGCGCGTTCATGTAGGCGACCCAGTCGGCGATCTCGGACGCCGACGAGCTGGCGAAGTTCGCCATGATCTGGGGCTCGGCGCCGAGCTCGTCCATGACCGTCATGAACTCGTCGGGACCGAAGCGGCTGTCCTGCGGTTCGCGAGTGGACTGCCCGTTCACCTGGCGGCGCCGCTCGTCCCGCGGGCCGATGGCGTGCTTCCAGCGGAACAGGTTCGCCGAGGTGCCCCCGGGGTAGCGGATCAGCCCGATGCCGGTGCGGCGCAGCTTGTCCATCACCGCCGTGTTGGGCGCGTCGTGTTCGGAGTCCCACAGGCCGCGCTCGTCGTCGTACCACTTGTTGGCGTTGACCCCGGTCAATCCCGAGCTGACCGGGGCCAGGCGGTGGCCGGCGTCGACGGTGATCACCGGCTTGGAGTCCGAAGTGGATGCCCCGGCCGCGCTCCAGGCCACGGTGACCCCCGCTCCGCCGGCGGCTGCCAGCAGGCCCGCGCGCAGCAGGGCGCGTCGCCTCATGGGATTGCTTCGCATGAACCTCGCCTCGTCGTCGAATCGGACGGTGGGCCTCCACGGTGGGACAGCGCGGTTCGCCGCCGGTTAGCGTGGTGTTCGGATCGTGTAAGACATCGCGGCGGCGGCCATGGCACCATCGTGGGAACGTATGGAAGGGGAGGACATGGGCGATTCGCCCACCCATCGCGGGCTCGTCCTGGTGGTGGAGGACGAACAGGCCATCGCCGACCTCGTGCGGATGTACCTGCGCCGCGACGGGTTCGGCGTCCAGGTGGAGACCAACGGCGACCGGGCCCTGGAGGCCGTCGCCGCGCTCAAGCCGGTGGCGGTGGTGCTCGACATCGGGATCGCCGGGCGCAACGGCATCGAGGTGTGCCAGTCGATGCGGGCCGCGGGCGACTGGACACCGGTGCTCTTCGTGACCGCCCGCGACGACGAGGTGGATCGCCTGCTGGGCCTGGAGATCGGGGCCGACGACTACATCACCAAGCCCTTCAGCCCCCGTGAGCTGGCGGCCCGGGTGCGCACCGTGGTCCGGCGGGCGATGGGGCCGCGCCCCGAGGGCCGCACGCTCGACATCGGCGGGGTGCGGGTCGATGTGGACAAGCGCCGGGTGTGGGCGGGCGGCGCGGAGGTCACCCTGACCCACACCGAGTTCGACCTGTTGACGCACCTGATGCGCCACCCCGGCCAGGTGCTGGCCCGCGAGCAGCTGCTGTCCGAGGTGTGGGGGTACGCCGCGGCCACGGGCACCCGCACCGTCGACGTCCACATCGCCCAGTTGCGGGGGAAACTGGGCGATGACAGTCCGATTCGGACGATTCGCGGGGTCGGCTACTCGGCGGAGGCGCCGTGAGCGCCCGGCGCCGCACCCGGCTGGTCACCCGGATCACCCTGCTGGGGGTGCTGGTGGCGGTGATGGCGGTGGTGGTGGCCGGGTTCGTCGGGTACCGGCTGGTGACCGAGACGGGAAAGTCCATCACGCGCGAGACGCTGTCCAATCAGGCCGACGTCCTGGCCACGCAGTTGGGTCCCGCCGCGTTCGACAAGCCCATGCTGCATTCCATCAAGGCCGTGAAGGTGTTGCAGGGCCAGGGGATCACCATCGTCGTGCATCGGCCCGGCGGCCGCCACACCAGCCTCGACGACCGCGCGGCCCGCGCCGCCCGAAGCGCCAAGATGGACGCCGCCGTACCCGGGCATCCCGTGTCGCGAACGGTGACCGTCGACGGCGTCGACTACCTGGTCGAGGCGCGCGGCGTGACCTACAAGGTGGGGTTCGCGCTGGTCAAACCGGTCGCGGTCCCCAACTCGATCGGCGGCGACATGCTGCGGGACTTCCTGATCGCCCTGGCTGTCGGCCTCGGGGTGGCCATCGTGGCCGGCGTGCTGCTGGCGCGGGTGCTGTCGCGGCCGCTGCGCGACACCGCCGTCGTGGCGGCGGCCATCGGACGCGGGCGCCGCGACCTGCGCGCCCCGATCGGGGGAGCCGCCGAGGTGGCCGACGTCGCCACCTCGGTGAACGACCTCGCCGAGGCGTTGCGGCACAGCGAATCCCGGCAACGCGACTTCCTGCTGTCGGTGTCGCACGAGCTGCGCACTCCGCTGACGGCGATCAAGGGATTCGCCGAGGCCCTGGACGACGGGGTGGTCGCCCGCGACGACGCCGCCCGGATCGGCGGCATCATCACCGACGAGTCCGTCCGCCTGGAACGCCTCGTCGACGACCTGCTCGACCTGGCCCGCACCGGCGCCGACGAGTTCCATGTGGACTCCGCCGACATCGACCTGGTGTCTTTGGTGAACGACGGCGCCGCCGTGTGGCGCGACCGCTGCGCCCGCCGCGGCCTGGAATTTCGCGCCGCGACCCCGCCGCACCCCGTCGTCGTGCGCGCCGATCCCCGGCGGCTGCGCCAGGTGATCGACATCCTCGCCGACAACGCCGTGCGCGTCTCGCCCGAGGGCGCCGCGGTGGTGCTGAGCCTGTCCGACGACGACGCCGTCGCCCGCCTCGAGGTGCGCGACGGTGGCCCCGGCCTGTCCGACGCCGACTACCCGGTGGCGTTTCAGCGCGGCGTCCTCCACGCCCGTTACGGCGGCGAACGATCGGGCGCCTCGGGCATCGGGCTGGCGCTGGCCCACGCGCTGGTGACCAAGATGGACGGCGGACTGTCGGTGGGCCCCGCCCCGGAAGGCGGGGCCTCCTTCGCCATCACGCTGCGGTCACGAATGCGGTAGGTGCGCGGCGTCCCAACAGGAGGGATGCCCGTGCTTTCCGCACGAGGCCAAGGCGCTCAACGCCTTGTCGAGCCCGGGACCGTGCGGGTCGTCGGGTTGGTTGTTCTCCTCGTGCGGGTCGGAGGCGAGATCGTAATACTCCAGCGTGGATACGCCCCGATAGTGGACGAGGAGCTGATCGGCCGTACGTAGCGCGTCGTAGGTCGGCGGCGTGGCGTTTCCCCGGTCGTTGTCGGGGTCGTCGGCGCGATGCTTCGGATCGGGCTTGTAGTGCTCGACCAGCGCCGCGTCCCTCCAGTCGTCCGGATGTTCGCCGTTGATCAGACCGAGCATGCTGCGGCCGTCCCGGTTGGTCGGCCCGGCGTCGTCCCCATTGGCCATGTCGACCAGGGTGGGGTAGATGTCGACGTTCTGGACGATCTGGTCGACCGACAGCGACTTGTTCCCGCCCGAGGAGGGCCGAGCGACGATGAACGGCACCCGGATGTCGGTGTCGTACGGGGATTCCTTGCCCCGCAACAGCCGGTGCTGTCCGAGGTGGAATCCGTTGTCCGATCCGAACATGATGTAGGTGTTGTCCCGTTCGGAGTCGGAGAGGCTGCCGATCACCTTGTGCACCATCTCGTCCAGGGACTGCGCCATTCTCACCCGGTTGCGGAAGTCGTCGCGCACCGCCTGGACCTCCTGGCCCGTCAGCGGTTCGTCGCGCACCCAACTGGGCTTGTCGCCGGTGTCCTCGTCGAACGCCGGCTGTTTCGCCTCGTCCAGATCCGCGCAGTCGGCCTTCCCGCAGTCGCCGTCGGGATGGCGCTTGCTGGGTCTGTCGCGCGGAGCGGGCGGGAATCGCGGACCCTTCCCCTTCACCTTGCTGTGGGTGGAAAACGGCGCCACCTGAAGGAAGAACGACTTGTCGGAGCCCTGGGATCGCTTGACGAACTTCGCGGCGCGATCCCCCAGAAGGTCCACAAGGTATCTGCCGTTTCCGTCGCCGATCGACTTGGACTTGCCGGCGACGTAATGGCTCAGCTTGTACCTGCTCTCGGTGTATCCGCCGCCGTTGGCGACATCCCACTCGTCCCAGCCCGGCGGCACCTTGTAGTCCTTGGTCATCGGATACTCGTTGAGATACTTGCCGAAGTACCCGGTGCGGTAGTCGCCGGTGTCGTGAATGGCCTTGGCGTAGGTGTCGTCCTCCTGGTCCTTGAAGTACGGATAACCGCCGTGGTCGGCCTTGGTGTTGGACAACACCCCGTCGTTGTGGGGGTACTTGCCGGTGAACATCGACGCCCGCGACGGGCAGCACAGCGAATTGTCCACATAGTAGTCATTGAACGTGGTGCCGCCATCGGCCAACCCGCTGACCGTCTTCATGTACGGCAACAGATCCGCCGACAGGTCGTCGGCGAGGAAATAGATGATGTTCGGTTTCTGGCCGTCGACGGTGCCGTTGGCGCTCGACCACACCACCGCGCCGGTCACCGCCGCCAGCACCACGACCACCGCGGTGACGATCACCGCGATCAGGCTCTTTCCCAGCCGCATCGCATGCCCTTTCGTCCCATTGAAGGTTCGGATGAACCCCACGGTGAACGACACGGGTTCGCGCGCGATGCGCGAAATGTTCGGATCGTGTAAAGATGGCCGCGAGGCTACGGCTCCGATCACACGGCGACGGGAGAGCGGCCATGACGCCACCGAGCATTGTCCTGGTGGGCCTGATGGGCACCGGCAAGACCACCACCGCGCGGCTGCTGTCGCGGACCCTGCGGCTGCCCATGACCGACAGCGACGCCTACCTGCGCGAACACTACGACGCCAGCGCCGCCCACATCGTGGACAGCGAGGGCACGGCCGTGCTGCACGAGCACGAGGTCGACCACGTCATCGGGGCGCTGACCCAGCCCCGGCAGGTGATCGCGGCGGCCGCCAGCGTGGTCGAGAACCCCAGGGCCCGGAAGGCGCTGGCCGCCGCCTTCGTGGTGTGGCTGGACGCCCCCGACGACGTGCTGGACGATCGCGTTCGGTCGGCGCGGCACCGCCCGAAGTTCGACTCGGCGACGCTGCGGCGGCGGCGCGAACCGTACCTCCGCGAGGTGGCGGACCTGCGCGTGGAGGTCGTCGACACCTCACCCGAGGAGGTGGTGCGGCAGATCGTCGACGCGGTGTCGGCTTTGGCGGTAAAGTCGGCCGCGGACGGCGGCGCGGGGCACGGATCGGCCGCCGGGACTGGGCATGAGTCCACCTGATGCGGGAAGGGTCGTCTCTACCATGAACACCACCACTCCGCGCGCCGAAGCGCTCGTCCTATTCGGAATCACGGGCGACCTGGCCAAGAAGATGCTGTTCCCGGCGCTGTATCACCTGGCCAAGCGGGGGCGGCTCGACATCCCGATCATCGGCGTGGCCGCCAACGACTGGGACGCCGACACGCTGCGCGAGCACGCCTACGCCGCCGTCGTCGCGTCGGTGAAACGCGTCAACAAGACGGTGTTCGAGCGGATGGCGTCCCAGCTGCGGTTGATCACCGGGGACTTCAAGGACACCTCCACCTTCGACAGGCTGCGCGACGCCGTGGACGGCCTGGGCTATCTCGCGCACTACATGGCGATCCCGCCGGGGCTGTTCACCACGGTGGCGCGGTCGCTGGCCAATGTGGGCCTGAACAAGAACGCGCGGCTGGTGGTGGAGAAGCCCTTCGGCCACGACCTGGCCTCGGCCCGGAAGCTCGACGGCGAGCTGGCCCAGTACTTCGACGAGGAACACCTGCTGCGGGTCGACCACTTCCTGGGCTCCGAACCCGTTGAGGGACTGAAGGTCTCGCGATTCGCCAACACCCTGTTCGCCGCGACCCTCGACAAATCCTGCGTCGACAATGTACAAATCAGCCTGGCGGAGGACTTCGACGTCGCCGACCGCGGTTCGTTCTACGACGCGGTGGGCGCGGTGCGCGACGTCTTCCAGAACCACCTGCTTCAGGTGCTGACCTTCCTGACCATGGAGCCGCCGAGCACCCCCGACGCCCGCGTCGAGAAGCTGGAGAAGTGGCGCGTCCTGCACGCCACCCGCACCATCGACCCCGCCGACACCGTCCGTGGCCAGTACCAGGGATATCTCGACGTCGAGGGAGTGCGGCCGGACTCCAACACCGAGACCTTCGTGGCCACCCGGCTGTGGATCGACAACTGGCGCTGGTCCGGCGTGCCGTTCTATATCCGCAGCGGCAAGTGCCTGGCGTTGAGCGCCACGGAGATCGTCGTGGAGCTGCGCCGCCCGCCCATCGACCTGTATCCCGCCCGCGACGGCACCACCCCGCCCAACCTGATCCGTTTCCGGCTGGAACCCCAGGCCGGGCTCAGCATCGAGATGATGGTGAAGAAGCCCGACGTCGGCGAGGACGCACAGCCGATCCCGGTCGACGTGGACTTCGCGAAGGTGCTGGGGCGGGAGGAACTGCCGTACGAGAACATTTTGGACGGCATCGTCACCGGCGACCCGGAGTACTTCACGTCCTTTGGGGTGGTGGAGGAGTGCTGGCGGATCTGTTCGCGCATCATCGACACCGACGACTCGCCGGTGCGGTACGTCAAGGGAACGTGGGGACCCGCCGCGGCCGAGCTCATGCCCGGGCCGGGCGGCTGGCACGACATCGGCTCCATGGTGACGACCTCATGAGCCTCACCGGTTCGCAGTTCACGATCGCGGCGGGACGGTATCGGGCGACCGTGACCGAATCGGGGGCGGGGCTGCGGGAGCTCACCCACGGCGGGCGGCCGCTGATCCTGTCGTACGACGCGGACGTGCCCGCCCCGGCGGCGCTGGGGCAGCTGCTGATTCCCTGGCCCAACCGCGTCGACCACGGCCGTTACACGTTCAACGGGGTGGATCACCGGCTCGACATCAACGAACCCGAGCACGACTGCGCCATTCACGGACTGGTCAGGTGGATGACGTGGTCCGCCGCCGAGGTCCTGCCCGAGCGGGTGCGCCTGACGTTGCGGCTCATGGGTTCGCCGGGTTACCCGTACCGGCTGGACCTGGAGGCGGAGTACGCGCTGGAGGCGGACAGCGGCCTGACCGTCCGCGTCACCGCGAGGAATCCGGGGCCGCGCGCGGCCCCGTACGCGCACGGCGCGCACCCGTACATCACGGTCGGCCAACCCATCGACACCTGCACCGTCCACATTCCCGCCGCGTCGTACCTCCCGGTGAACGAGCGCATGATCCCGCCCGGACCGCCCGAGCCCGTCGAGGGCACGGAGTACGACCTGCGCGCCGAGCGGGTGCTCGGGGACCAGCGGATCGACCGGGCCTTCACCGACCTGATTCGTGACGACGACGGCCGCGCGCGGGTGCGGCTGATCGGCGACGCTCGGGCCACCGCGTTCTGGCTCGACGACACCCAGCCCTGGCTCGAGATCTACACCGCCGACAACGTCCCGCCGACCCTGACCCGCCAGGGCCTGGGCGTGGAACCCATGACGTCCCCGCCCAACGCCTTCGCCTCCGGGCTCGACCTGGTGCACCTGGCTCCGGGCGAGGAGATCACCGGAAGCTGGGGAATCACCGCCGAAGGGGTGTGAGCCTCTCCCGCGCGGGTAAGGTCGAAGCCAGTGGGCTCATGACCCTCCACTCAGGAGATTGAATGGCGCGGTACATCGAGGATTACGCCCTGGTCGGTGACCTCCACACCGCGGCCATGGTGAGTCGCGACGGCAGCGTCGACTGGCTGTGCCTGCCGCGCTTCGACTCGCCCGCCTGCTTCGCCGCCCTTGTGGACGACGAGTCCGCCGGGTGCTGGCGCCTGGCGCCGCGGGACGGCCGGGACTCCAGCCGGCGCCGCTACCGCGGCGACAGCCTGATCCTGGAGTCGGAGTGGGACACGCCCTCGGGCTCGGTGCGGATCATCGACTTCATGCCGCCGCGCGGCGAGGCCGCCGACATGGTGCGGATCGTGGAGGGACTCTCGGGGACCGTGGACATGCGGATGACGCTGCGGCTGCGCTTCGACTACGGGCGGATCGTCCCGTGGGTGCGCAGCGAATCCGGCGAGCTCGCCGCGGTCGCCGGGCCCGACGCGGTGTGGCTGGCCACCCCCGTGCCCACCCGCGGAGAGGACCTGGCCACGCTCGCCGAGTTCACGGTCCACGAGGGACAGCGGGTGCCTTTCGTCCTGACATACCAGGTCTCGCACAAACCCCGGCCCCGCCGGGTCGACCCCGAGTCCGCGCTGTCGGACACCGTGAGCTTCTGGTCGCAGTGGCTGCGGGGCTGCCAATATCAGGGGGAGTGGAGCGACGAGGTGCACCGCGCGCTCATGCTGCTCAAGGCGCTGACCTATCGGCCTACCGGCGGGATCCTGGCCGCCGCGACCACCTCGCTGCCCGAGCAGCTGGGCGGAAGCCGCAACTGGGACTACCGCTTCTGCTGGCTGCGGGACGCGTCGTTCACCCTGCAGGCGTTGCTGGGCACCGGATACGAGGGCGAGGCGGCGGCCTGGCGTGATTGGTTCCTGCGGGCGGTCGCCGGCGATCCCGCCCAACTCCAGATCATGTACACGCTGGACGGAACGCGCCGCATTCCCGAGTACACGGTGGACTGGCTGCGTGGATACGAGGGCTCGTCCCCGGTGCGGGTGGGCAATGCCGCCTCCGAGCAGTTTCAGCTCGACGTGTGGGGCGAGGTGCTGGACGGCCTGCACCTGGAGCGCGAGTCGGGGATCGCCCCCACCGAGGTCGCCTGGGACCTCCAGCAGGCGATGCTGGAGTTCCTGGAGGGCAACTGGAAGCGACCCGACGACGGCCTGTGGGAGATCCGCGGGCCGCGGCGGCAGTTCGTGCACTCCAAGGTGATGGCATGGGCGGGTTTCGATCGCGCCGTCACCGCCGTTGAGAAGTTCGGCCTGTCGGGGGACGCGAATCGCTGGCGGAGGCTGCGCGACGAGGTGCACGCGGAGGTGTGCGCCAAAGGTTTCGACGCCGATCGCGGCACGTTCACGCAGTCCTATGGTTCGAGAGGCCTGGACGCCGCGTCGCTGTTGATACCGCGGGTGGGGTTCCTACCCTGGCGGGACCGGAGGGTGGTGGGAACCGTCGAAGCCATCCAGCGCGAGTTGTGTTCCGACGGCTTCGTCCTGCGCTACCTCGACGACGACAGCGACAATGTGGACGGGCTTCCCGGGGCCGAGGGCGCGTTCGTGCCGTGCACCTTCTGGTTGGTGGATGCCTTGCACGGCATGGGAAGAACCGACGAGGCGCGCCGGCTCTACGAGCGGATGCTCGACCTGCGCAACGACGTCGGCATGCTGTCGGAGGAGTACGACACCACCAACCGCCGTCAACTGGGCAACACGCCGCAGGCGTTCAGCCTGGTGGGCCTGGTCAACTCCGCGCGATGGCTCAGCGGCACCTCCACCAACACCTCCACACCGGACTGGTCATGAGCGACGACTCCTGGGCGCCGCTGGCCGACGCGTTCGTGGACGGTGCGTACGCCACCGTGAAGGGGCGGGTGCGCACCTATGTGTTGCACCAGCAGTTGCTGGAGCATCTCCCGCCGCCTCCCGCGACCGTGCTCGACGTGGGCGGGGGAGCGGGGCACCAATCCCTCCCCCTGGCCCGCATGGGATATCGGGTGACCATATTGGACCCGTCGGAGGCCATGCTGGACAGGGCGCGACAGCGGCTGGCCGCCGAGCCGACGGGCGTGAGGGAACGGACCGAGCTGATCAGGGCCGGCGGCGAGGACGCCGCCGCGGCGACCGGTGGGCGGCGCTTCGACGCCGTGCTGTGCCACGGGGTGCTGATGTACGTGGACGACCCGCGACCGCTGGTCGCGGCCCTGGCGGCGTGCGCCGCGCCGGGCGCGGTGGTGTCGGTGATGGCGCTCAACGCCAGGACCCTGGCGGTGCGCCCGGCGCTGGACGGCCGCTGGGACGACGCCCTGGCCGCCTTCGACGCCGACCGCGAGCGCGGCGTGTTGGGTGTGGACACCCGCGCCGACACCGTCGAGGGGCTGTCGGAAATGTTTGCGGCCCAAGGGATCGATCCCGGGCCCTGGTACGGCGTGTGGCTGTTTTGCGACTGGACGGACGCCGCCGACGCCGACGTCGCCCGGGTCGCCGCGGTGGAGCTGCGGGCCAGCCGCCAGGACCCGTACCGCCAGCTCAGCCGGGTCTTCCACCTGGTCGGTCGCCGAGGTTAGGCGTCGGAGGCGGCCCGGCGCAGCGCCGCCAGCACCGCGCGGATCGCCGGGCGGGCCACGCTTCCGGCGCGCAGCGCCGCGACCACGTCGCGTCCGGAGTCGTCGTCGATCGCCTTGGCCGCGATGCCGTCCCAGGCGGCGGTGGCGGCCGAGCGCGGAATCAGGGCCACGCCCTGCCCGGCGGCCACCAGCGAGGCGACCACGTTGAAGTCGTCGCTGCGGTGGACGATGTCGGGGGTGAATCCCGCGCGTCGGCACAGCGACGGCACCAACTGTCCGAAATAGCTCGACGGGGTGCCCGCGATCCAGCCGTGCCTCTCCAGGGCCGCGATCGCGACCGGGCCGTCCGCCGCGGCCAGCTCGTGCGCGGCGGGAAGCAGCAGGTTCACCGGGTCGTGAAACAGCACCTCGGCGCGGATACCCGGCTCCAGCCGCAGCGGTCGGGCGTCGTAGGACTGCACGATCGCGATGTCCAGGTGTCCGGCCGACAGCGACAACAGGCCCTCGTCGGTGGTCATGGTGATGGTCTCCAGCCGCAGGCCGGGATGCCGCCGACGCACCGTGGTCAGCAGCCGGGGCAGCAGGGCGGCGGGGATGGTCTGGATGGCGCCGAGGCGCACCGTCCCGGTGGGTGCGCGGCGCAGCCCCTCCACGGCGGTCTCGGCCTCCTCGAGTTCGCGCAGCACCCGGGCGGCGTGCACGGCCAGCAGCTCGCCGGACTCGGTCAGCCGCAGCCCGCGCCCGACCTTCTCGGTGAGCGGGCTGCCGACCGCGCGCTGCAGCGTCGCGAGCTGGTGGCTGGCGGCCGAGCGCGACAGCCGCAGCTCCTCGGCGGCGGCGGTGAGGGTGCCGCGCAGCCGCAACACGTGCAGCAGCCGCAGCGCGTTGACCGACAACATAGGTGAACCATATCGAACGTTCACGGGCAGAAAGTTGAGCTTGTCGCTACAAGAGATGCGTGGTCGACTGAAGGCGACACCGAGGAGGCACCCGATGACGGCCGATGGACTTCCATACGCGGCGGGCAAGACCCTGTCCAGCACCGCCGACCACGTCCGCAAACTCAACCGCGCCTGGCGGCACATCCAACGGCGCCACGCCGACGGCCTGCCGCTGCACAACGCCAGCGGGCTCAGCCGCGGGCTCCCGCTGCCCGACGACGTCCCCGCCTGGGTCTACGACGACGAATGGGCCGGCGCGCTGTACAGCGGCGAGGTCCGCGAACGCGGCCTGGAGCACCTCGGAGGGGACTCGGACCGCGACGACATCGTGGTCACCAACCGGCTCACCGCGGCGCTGTTCGCCGCGCTCCAGGTCACCGTGCGCCTAGGGTCCACAGTGATCGGTGTCTCGCGTTCCTACAGCCACCCCGCGGTGGCGCGCGGGGTGCGCGACGCCGGGGGCACGCTGGTCGACACCGTCGGCGTCGAGGAATTCGAGAGTCGGCTCGCCGCGCACGACGACGTCTCGGTGGTCGTGCTGACCCGGCTGGCCGTCACGTACCTGGCGCTGGATGAGTCCGACATCCGCCGCATCGTGGACGCGGCGCACCGGCGCGGCGCCCTGGTGGTGGTCGACGACGCCGGGGGAGCCCGGGTCGGCCCGGCGATGCTCGGCCAGCCCCGCACCCTCGAGCTCGGCGCCGACCTGGGCGCCACGGGACTCGACAAGTACGGAGTGGACGGACCGCGGGTGGGTCTGCTGGGTGGTCGCGCCGACCTGATCGACAAGGCGCGCGCCCGGGCCTTCGAGCTGGGCAGCGAGTGCCGCCCCGTGCTGTACCCCGCGGTGGCGCGCACGCTGCGCGACTACCACCCCGAGCGGGTCAGGGCGCTGGTCGCGTCCACCAGGACCGTCGGCGACGCGCTGGCCGCCCGGTTCGGCGCCGACGCGGTGGAGGCGACGCCGTTCATCGCGAAGCTGTCGGGCGAGGTCATCGCCCGCATCCTCGCCGAACGCGCCGACCGGCCCGTGGACCTGGCGCCGGTCGAGGCCACCGCGGCCCTGGCGATGTGCCTCCTGCGCGACCGCGGCATCCTCACCGTCCACTTCGCGGGGTTGCCGCCGGGAACCTCGGCGCTGCTGGTGAAGTTCATGTCGTCGACGCTGATCGCCGAGATCGGCGGGGCCGACGCCTTCGCCGCGGCGGTGGACGACGCGCTCACCGCCGCCGCCCGCGAGGCGACGCCCGAGGCGCTGCCCGTGCTGCTGTTCGGCTGAGCGATCACATGAGCAGGTCGCCCTGTTCGGCGTGCAGCCCGGCGTAGTGCTCGAGCTTGTCGAGACTGGGTCGCACACCGAGCCCGGGGCCGTCGGGCACGGCCAGCGATCCGTCGACGATGGGCAGGGGTTCGTCCAGAATGTCGTCGCCGAACAGGTAGTAGACGGTGTCGATGGGGTAGGAGATCTGCGGGGTGGCCGCGGCGACGTGCAGGTGCGCCGCCGTGGCCGCGCCGAGCTCGCCGCCGCTGTGCAGGTTCATGCCCCACCCGGTCGTGGCGCAGATCCCCGCCAGCCGCCTGGTCGGCGCGATGCCGCCCCACTTGAACACGTCGCCGTGCACCACGTCGACGGCGCCCAGTTCGATCGCGGGCACCACGTCCTCGAACCGCACCACGCACATGTTGGTGCACAAGGGGACCCGCACCCGCTTGCGCACCTGCGCCATGGTCGCGAGGTCGCCGCACGGGTCCTCCAGGTATTCCAGCCGGAGTTCCTCGATGCGACGGGCGTTTTCCAGGGTGCGCGCCAGCGGCCAGTGCCCGTTGGGGTCGACGCGCAGCGCGACGTCGGGGAGCCGCTCGCGGATCGCCTCCAGGTGGCCCAGGTCGACGGCGGGGTCGTGGCTTCCCTTGAGCTTCAACGCCTTGTACCCGCGCCCGACGGCCTCGAGCGCGTCGGCGACGATGGCCTCGGCGGCGTCGCCGCCGTCCTCGGGCGGGGTGACCACATAGGTCAACGGGACGCGGGTGGTGAGACCGCCGCCGATGATGCGGTGCAGGGGTTGGCCCGCGGCGCGCGCCATCAGGTCGTGGCAGGCCATCTCCAGGCCCGCCATCGCGGCGTAGCCCAGGTACCCGTAGAAGAACGGCACCATGGACAGTTCGCGCGCCACGGCCTCGACGTCGTAGGGGCTGCGTCCGCGATACGTCGCGAACAGCTTGGTCGTCAACGCGGTGACGGGATCGCCGTGCATGGTCTCGCCCCACCCGACCAGGCCGTCGTCGGTGCGCAGCCGCACCACCGTGCGGGTGGTGCCGCGCCGCACCTCGAAGGAGCTCACGAACGCCGAGCGGTAGGGCACGTTGACGACCCACACGTCGATGCCGTCAATGATCACGCAGGGCTCCCTCGGGCAGCTCCACCGCGGCGAACGCGTCGAGCACCCGGCCGAGCCGCTTTCCGATGGCCCGCAGGCATTCGCGGCCCGCCTCGGGGTCGGCGGCCGACGGGTCGTCGGTGAAGCCGCCCGACGCCGCCCAGTCGCCCGAGCGCACCAC
>NZ_DASQPW010000199.1:0-40282 GCF_035643755.1 Stackebrandtia sp.
ACGCCTCGCCACCGCCTTCGGCGCCAAGATCCGCGCCGCCTACGGCTGCGGCGAGTGCGCGTTCCTCAGCAACGGCTGCCCCGAGGGCTGGTATCACGTCAACGCCGACTGGGCCGTCGCCGAACCCGTCGACGCCGACTATCGTCCGGTGCCGCCCGGCGAGCTGTCCCACACCGTCCTGCTGAGCAACCTCGCCAACCGGGTGCAGCCGTTCCTGCGCTATGACCTGGGGGACAACGTCATGCTGCGCCCCGACCCGTGCCCCTGCGGCAACCCGCTGCCGGCGATCCAGGTGCGGGGTCGTGTCGCCGAGATGCTAACCGTCCCCAATGGATGTGGTGAGTCGGTGAGGGTGTCGCCCATGGGCTGGTTCGGCACCGTCTTGAACCGCGCGCCCGGGGTCGAACAGTTCCAGGTGGTGCAGACCGCGCCCGCCACGCTCGCGGTGCGGCTGCGCCCCCGGCCCGGCGCCGACCCCGACGCCGCGTGGGAGGCCGTTCGGGACGCACTCGCCCGCCTGCTGGCCGACCAGAAGGTGGACGGCGTCACGATCGAGCGCGCCCGCCAACCACCCGAGCAGTCGGCGGGAGGTAAGTTCCGCAGGGTGATTCCCCTGGCGTGACGCGCCGTGGGGCCGCGATCCCCGAAAGGACCCTGTTGACCCCGCCATGAACGTCATCGTCGGCACCAGCGGGCGGCTCGGCAGGATCATCCTCGACCGTCCCCAAGCGATCAACGCGCTCAGCACCCCGATGGTCGACCGCGTCGCCGACGCCCTGGACACCTGGGAGGATTCGTCGGCGGTCGACCACGTCCTCATCACCGGCAACGGGCAACGCGGCATGTGCGCCGGCGGCGACATCCGCGCCATTCACGCCGACGCGGCCGCGGGCGGCGACGCTTCGCTGGAGTTCTGGCGCCGCGAATATCGCCTCAACGCCCGCATCGCCGGCTACCCCAAGCCGATCGTCACCTGGATGGACGGACTGGTGATGGGCGGCGGCATCGGCCTGGGCTCCCACGCGTCGCATCGCCTGGTGACGCAGCGATCCCGGCTGGCCATGCCCGAGGTCGGCATCGGCTTCCATCCCGACGTGGGCGGCAGCTGGCTGCTGGGCCGCGCCCCCGGCCAGGTGGGCGTCCACATGGGACTCACGGGCGTGGCGGTGGGCGCCGCCGACGCCGTCCACGCGGGCCTCGCCGACCGCTTCGTGCCCGCCGAGCGGCTGCCCGAGCTCGTCACCGCGCTGGAGACCCGCGACGCCACCGAGGCCGTCGACGCCGTCGCCGCGCCCGCGCCGCCGTCACGAATGGAGCGATCCCGCCCGTGGATCGACGACTGCTACGCCGCGGAGTCCGTCGCCGACATCGTCGAGCGGCTGCGCGACCACCCCGACCCCGACGCCCAGGCGGCGGCCAAGGAGATCGCCGCCAATTCTCCGACGTCCCTTGTGGTCACCCTGCGTTCGCTGCGGACGGCGCGGGCGCTGCCTTCCCTTGAGGCGGCGCTGGAGCGGGAATACCGCCTGTCGGCCGCGCTGCTGCGCTCGCCCGACCTCGTCGAGGGCGTCCGGGCCCAGATCATCGACAAGGACCGCTCGCCACTGTGGATACCCGACAGCCTCGAGCGGGTGTCGGCGACGTTCGTCGACGCGTGCTTCGGCGCCGATCAGCCGCGCATCACGCCCTCGAGGTGACCGGCGGCCACCACGTGCCCGTCCAGCCGCGGCAGCACGTCCTCGACGCGCGAATCGGCCTCGAGGGCCGGGGCCTCGTCCAGCGCGTACAGATGGAATCCATAGTGGTGCACGCCGTGGCCGGGAAGCGGCCGCGGGCCCTGGTATCCCGTGCGCCCGCCGAGCATCCGCAGGTAGGTGAAGCGCGGCTCGGACGGCGTGAGCTCGCCCTCGTCGATGCCCGTCGGCCCGGGATCGAAGAACGCCACCATGTGGCGCATCGGTTTGGCCGTGGGTGTGTCGGTGTCCTCCATGATCAGCAGCATCCGCGCCGTCTCGGGCGGCGGATCGCTCCACGCCAGGGCGGGCGAGGTGTTCGGGCCGAGATCCATGGTGGCGTGGCGCCGCGGAATGGTGCCCTTGTCGGCGAACGACGACGACGTCAGCTCCAGCGCCGGGCCGTCGCCGGCCAGCTCGGGCGCGTTGGCGATGCTGTGCGCGGGGTCGGCGCGCTTGCGGCGCAACAGGAACCCCAGCGGCGCGAGCAACTTGATGAGCGATTTCACAGCGTACCTCCGTTGTGGATGTATCAGGTTGCCAGACCGTTGCGGTAGGCGTACACCACCGCCTGCACCCGGTCCCGCAGGCCCAGCTTGGTGAGGATCCGCGACACGTACGTCTTGACGGTCTCCTGGCTGATCACCAGTGCCGCGGCGATCTCGCTGTTGGACAGCCCCTCGGCGATCAGCCGAAGCACCTCCAGTTCCCTTGGCGTCAAGGGGTTGTCGGGCTCGGTGCCGTCGGCGGGCCGGATCCGCGCGGCGTACCTGCCGACCAGCTGGCGCGTCACCTCCGGGTCCAGCAGCGCCGCGCCCGAGGCCACGGTGCGGATCCCGTGCAGCAGCTGGCCGGGCGGCGCGTCCTTGAGCAGGAAACCGCTGGCCCCGGCGCGCAGCGCCTCGTAGACGTATTCGTCCAGATTGAACGTCGTCACCACGAGCACCTTGACCGGCCGCGAAACCCCGGCCCCGGCGAGGCGGCGGGTGGCGGCGATGCCGTCCAACACCGGCATCCGCACGTCCATCACCACGACGTCGGGACCCACCCGCGCCGCCAGGTCGACCGCGGCCCGCCCGTCGCCGCACTCGCCCACCATCTCCATGTCGGGCTGGGCGTCGATGATGGTGGCCAGCCCGGTGCGGATCAGCATCTGGTCGTCGCACACCACGACCCGGATCGGCGCCGTCATGACGCCTTCTGCGCGGGAATCCGGGCCCGAACCACGAAGCCGCCCGCCTCGGGTCCCGCCTCGAACGCGCCGCCCAGCACGTCGACGCGCTGGCGCAGCCCCGCCAGGCCGCGCCCGCTGCCGCCGACGGACCGTTCGCGCGGTTCCGTTCCGGCGGTGCCGACCTCCACGACGATCTCCCTGTCGCTATGTCCCACATGGACGGTGGTGGGGTGGCCGTGCGCGTACTTCAACGCGTTCGTCAGCGACTCCCGCACGACCCGGTGCGCGACGAGATCGGCGCTGCCGATGGACGCGGCGGGGTTGCCGTCCTCGGTGAACTCCACCGGCTGCCCGGCGCGGCGGGTCTGCTCCACCAGCGCGTGAATGTCGCCGACCGACGGCGTCAGCGTCTCGCCGCCGTGGTCGGGGTTGAGCAGGTCGAGCAGGTGCCGCAGGTCGGTGATGGCGCGTCGGCCGGTGTCGGTGACGGCGGTGAGCGTGGCGTCCAGGCGATCGGGGGCCGCGGTCAGATACCGCGCCGCCTCGGCCTGCACCACCATCGCGGTGACGTGGTGGGTCACCACGTCGTGCAGCTCGTGGGCGATGCGGGCGCGTTCGGCGGCGCGGGTGTCGGCGGCGACCCGGCGGCGCAGCTCCGCCTCGGCGGCCCGGGTGGACCGCAGCCACGCCCCGATGCCCCACACCAGCACCAGCGCCAGGTAGAACATCACGAACTCGCCGGCCGACTCGCCGGTGCCGAACCGGTACATCACCACCGCCAACGGCACGTACGCCACGGACAACGCCGCCGCGACCCACCGCCGGCGCCACTGAAGATGCGCCCCCGCGCTCAGCACCGCCAACGCCAGCCCGGTGCCCGCGACGGTGTGATAGCCGCGAAGCTGGTCCACCGCGAAACCCAGCGACACCACGGCCAGACACGCCGCGGGCCACCGCCGCCGCGCCGCCAGCGGCAACGACTGCAGCGCCACGGCCACCAGGGCCAGAGCGTCGAAGGGATGGGCGGGCATGCCGCCCAACCGCGTCCCAAGGCTGTGCCACTCCGGCACCAGCGACGCGGCGAACATCGCCACACCCAGCGGGAGATCGCGGACCGCGACGTCGAGCCGACGCCACGGTCCCAGCATCCGCCGAAGATCGATCACTGTGAAAGTGTAGGGGCGGGTTCGACGCGCGCCGCGCGGCGAAGGGGTACCAGGTTGCCGCGCCGCCACGCCACCACCAGGAACCCGATGGCGACCAGCACGCAGAACAACACCGAGTACAGGCTGGCCTCGGGCCCGAAGTGCCCGCCGCTGACCAGCATCGGGCCCGAGGTCGTGGCGTCCAGCAGCCCCTTGTTGGACCCGTTGCCCGACACCTCGGTGCTGAAGATGGCCGCCGCCGCGAAGTTCCAGCCAAAGTGGACGCCGATCGGCACCCACAGCTTGCGCGTCGCGATATACGCGGCGGTCAGCATTCCTCCGGCCTCGATCGCGATCGCCACCCCGCCCCACACGGTCGCGTCCGGGTTCAGCATGTGATACCCGCCGAACAGCACTCCCGTTATCACCAGGGAGATCCAGGTCCCGGTGGCCTTCTCGATCCACCGAAACAGCACCCCGCGAAACAGCAGCTCCTCGGTCACCGCCGCCGCGGCCATGTACCCGAACAGCCCCACGGGCCCGGGAAACACCTGCCCGGGGCCGTTGACCTTGTAGAACTCGAGGAACGCGATGTTGACGATGACGAGCGCGAACGTCACGATCCCGATGAGGGTCCCCCAGGCGATCCCCGGTGCCGCCGACTTCCATTCCACCTCGGTGGACGGGCGCTTCTCGGTGCGGCGCACCACCCATCCGTACACGACCAACGCCAGCACGGCGGTGGCCAGCCCGACGCCGAGCATCGGCCACGGTTTGTCCTGGACCTGGGCGATGCCCTGCCCGCCAACGAAGGCGACCACCATGACGGTCACCAACTGAACGAACACTCTCATGTCGACTCCCTTGCCTCGTCCGCGGCCGAGCGCCGCGATCCGTTTGAACGCTACGGATCGGGCGCCCGACGGTCGTCCCCTCGCGGTGGACACTTGCGGGTAGCTCGCTTGGGGGACAAGCGTTCACGTCGCGGGGAGGTCGGTGTCTCCGGCGCCGGTCGGCAGATCGTCCAACTCGGACAGACGGTCGGTGTAATGGCGCCGCAGCACCGCCAACGCGTCGGCGCCCAGCGGCAATCGCCGCGGGGGAGTCGCCGAAAGGACGGCCTCGACGATCGCGCTCGCGGCCCGCTCGGGATCGCCGCGCTGCGTGCCGTGGCTCGCGGCGAACGCGTCGCGGGCGGCACCGATGATCGGCTCGTACGCGGGCATCGCCTCGGTCAGGCGCAGCGACCGTCCGCTGAAGTCGGTGCGAAAGGCGCCCGGTTCCACGACCGTGACATGGATGCCGAACGGCGCGACCTCGGCGGCGATCGCGTCGGACATGGCCTCCAGCGCCGCCTTCGGGCCCGCGTAGCCCGCGCCCCCGGGCCCCGACGTGACGCCGATGATCGACGACATCTGCACGACGCGCCCCCAACCGCGCTCGCGCATCGCGGGCAGCACCGCGCGGGTCAGCGCGAGGGCACCGAAGAGGTTCGCCTCGAACGCCTCGCGCAACTGGGCGTCGCCGGCCTCCTCGAACGCGCCCATCAGGCCGTATCCGGCGTTGTTGACCAGCACGTCGACGGTCGACATGTCGCGCGCGACGGCCTCCACGTCCGGCGGGGACGACAACTCCAGCGCCACGGCGCGGACCCGATCGGGGGCGCGGTCGACGAGGCGCCGCAGTCGGTCCGTGTCGCGAGCGGTGACGACCACGTCGTCGCCCCGGTCGATGACGGCGTTGGCGATCGCCTGCCCCAGGCCCGAACCGGCGCCCGTCACCATCCAGCGCGGCCGCCGATCCGCGGGCCCGTTCCCCGAAAAATGTACCATCATAGTAATATTACTATGATGGAAAACTTGCGCCGGCGCAAACGAGCCGCCACCCGCCAGCGGATCTCCGACAACGCGACGCGGCTGTTCGAGCGGCGCGGCTTCGACCACGTGACGCTCGCCGACGTCGCCGCCGCCTCGGAGGTGTCCGTCAAGACCGTGACCAACTACTTCGGCGCCAAGGAGGACCTGTTCTTCGACGCCGAACCCGCGGTGCGGGACGCGCTGGCGCTGGCCGTCACCCGGCGCGCCGATCGATCGTGCACCGCCGCGCTGCGCCCGCTCGTGATGTCCGGCCCGATCCTCGCCGGGCCCTGCCCGTGGCGCGAGGTCGACGAGACGATGTGGACGGCCATGCGCACCTTCGCCGCCTGCGAACACGAATCGCCCACGCTGTCGACCCGGCGCGCCGCGATCCTTCAATCCTGGTTGCTTCCCCTGGCGGAGGCGAGCGGCTCGCCGTCGTGGGCGGGCGCCGTGACCGGCGTCCTGGCGCTGCGCCACCTGACCGTCCAAGACGGACTGCTGTCGGGCCACGCGGTCGCCGGCGTCCGGCGCCGCCTCAACGCGACGGTGGGCGCGGCGCTGGACGCCCTCGAACGCGGCTTCGCGTGACGACCCGGCTCAGGCGGTCTCGGTTTCGGCCGGCGCCTGCGGCTCCGCCGCCGCTTCGTGGTCGTCCAGGGACGTGGCCTCGTTGAACGGCTCGTCGCCCGCGAGCACCCTTTCCGCCCGCTCGCGGTCGAACTCCCTGGTCCAGTTGCCGATGAGCACGGTCGCGATGGCGTTTCCGGCGAAGTTCGTCAAGGCCCGCGCCTCGGACATGAACCGGTCGATGCCGAGGATGAAGCCGACGCCGCCGACCAGGTCGGGACGGTGCGCCTGCAATCCGCCCGCCAGTGTCGCGATCCCGGCGCCGCTGACGCCGGCGGCGCCCTTGGAGGCGATGATCATGAACAGCAGCAACCCGATCTGCGCGCCCAGGCTCAGCGGGTCTCCCTGCGCGGTGGCGATGAACAGCGTCGCCATCGTCAGGTAGATCGCGGTGCCGTCCAGGTTGAACGAGTACCCGGTCGGCACGGTGATGCCGACGACCGGCTTGCTCACCCCGAGGTGCTCCATCTTGGCGATCAACCGCGGCAGCGCCGACTCCGACGACGACGTCGACAGGATCAGCAGGAACTCCCTGGCGAGGTAGCGCAGCAGCTTGAACACGTTGACGCGCGCCCCGAGCCACAAGACGGTGCCGAGCACCCCGAAGACGAACACCACACACGTGATGTAGAAGCCGATCATGACCACGGCGAGGCTCTTGAGCGCCTCCCACCCGGTCGCGCCGACCACGGCCGCGATGGCACCGAACGCCCCCACGGGCGCGGCCCACATGATCATCGCGAGGATCCGGAACACCAGCCGCCGCAGATGCTCGATGCCGCGCAGGATCGGCTCGCCGGTCCTGCCCATCTTCTGCAGCGCGAACCCGGCCAACAGCGCCACCAGCAGCGCCTGCAGCACCGAGCCCTCGGTGAACGCGGACAGCAGGCTCGTGGGAATGATGCCGGACAGGAAGTCGACGGCCCCCTCGCTGCCGGCCTGCGACGCCTGCGCGTGCGCCTGATGGGCCGCCGACGGCTCGAGGTGCAGGCCCGAGCCCGGGTGCAGGATGTTGCCGACGATGAGCCCGATCGCCAGCGCGAATGTGGACATCACCAGGAAGTACACGAGGGCCATCAACCCGACCCGGCCGACCTTCGCGGCCTTGGCCACGGAGCCGATCCCCAGCACGATGGTGCAGAAGATGATCGGAATGATCATCATCTTGATGAGGGACACGAACCCCGTGCCCAGCGGTTCCAGCTTCACGGCGAAGTCGGGAAACCCGAACCCCACCAGGACGCCGAGGACGACGGCGACAATTACTGCGAGATAAAGGAAGTGCGTGCGGTCACGACGTGTGGTCGACGGTTCGGGCATCGTCGCCTCCTGGGAGGTTGTGGCACGGTGAAGTTCCCCAGAACTATCTATGAAACATTTCACTATTTCAATAGTTTTGGGTCCAGAGGTTCAGGTAATTTGTTCGCCTGTCGCACGCACACACATCGATGGCGACGAGCCGATCGAGCCCGGCCGCCACGCGATCAACGATGGTGGACGGACTCCACTGTGTGCAGATGGGGTTCGACCCGATCCGCCAGGGCGCTTGCCTGTCGCATGTGTACCTGCGCGTCGGGGTTGTCGAGCATCGTCTGGAAGTCGTCGGTGGACCGCCATTGGGCGTAGTTGACCACGCGGGTGCCGTCGGTGCTGGCGTGGATGTTCGCCGACACGAAGCCGGGAAGGTGCCGCATCACCTCCTCGGTGGCGTGCGTCAGCACATCGACCAGCTCGCGTTGGCGATCCGGCCGCACCGTGAAGACGTTGATCAGGGTGGCGATCGGGGCATCGGTGGTGATGGTGGTGGCCGATGGCATGGTTCCTCCTTATGTCAGGTTCCTTACACACGCATGCTAGCCGGGGCCTCCGACACGACCTGGCGGAAACCCGTCCCGCACCCGCTCCGACGCCAAACACTCGCCGACGAAGCGCCCGCCGCGACAGAAGCGATGGACTGGAGCAACGGCGCCGTCATAGTCGACAGTGGAGTCTGTGTCATATGAGGAAACGCCGAGTCACGCTTGTGACAGCCCTCGGGGCAGGGGTGTGTCAGTATCGGACAGTGCTTGTCGAGGAGAGTTTCGCGACCGCTCGACCTGTGGACCCGACTGCCTGGCCGGTACGCCGACGCATGATCACACGACCCTCCTCAACAGAAAGTACACAATAGACATGGTAAGGGCGCGGTTCGAGGAACTGGACTGGCAACAAACCCCCATGGGAGCCATCAGTCTGCGGCGCCGCTTCGATCCCGTGGCCAAGACAGAGGTCCACGAGGTGAAGCTGGACGAGGAGTTCCTGATGTCCAGCCTGTTCACCAGCGGAGAGATCGAGCTGTCCCGGCTGGGGTTGGCGCGGCTGCCCGGAGGCGACCTCGATGTCGTCGTGGGCGGTCTCGGCTTGGGCTACACCGCGGTCGCCGCGCTGGACGACGCTCGGGTCGCCTCGGTGTCGGTCGTTGAGGCACTGGGCCAGGTCATCGATTGGCACCGGCGGCGCCTGCTGCCCGTCTCGGCCCCGCTGCTCGACGATCGCCGCACCCGCTTGATACACGGCGACTTCTTCGCCCTGGCCGCCACGCCGGACGGCTTCGACCCCGATACGCCCGCCCGGAAGTATCACGCCGTGCTCCTTGACATCGACCACTCGCCCCGACAGCCGCTGGCCGCGTCTCACACCGATTTCTACACCCCCGAGGGCCTGCGCCGTCTCCGCGGACACCTGCACCCGGGCGGGGTATTCGGGCTGTGGTCCAACGACCCTCCCGACGACGACTTCACCGAGACCCTGGCTCAGGTGTTCGACAACGTCGAAGCCGAAGTCGTCACGTTCGCCAACCCACTGCGCGACGGCGACTCCTCCAACACCATCTACATCGCCCAGTAAACGGACGAGTCAGCCGGGGTGTACGTGGACAGTGTGAAGCCAGGCGCCCTGGGGGTCATGTGGACTTCATTGAGGAGATCCTCCAGCCCTGCGATTGGAATTCCCGGATCGGCGGGTAGCTGTCAAGTTCGTTGAGGTTCCGCGTTGTGCGCCTCCACGAATGATGAAGCGCCGTCGCCAGGGCGAACAGGATCACCGCGGCGCCAACACAAGTCCACAATGCCACATAGCTGCCTCCCTGCCCCAGAGAAATGATTCCGCCGATTATGCAGATCGGGACGAGCAGTACGCCTCCGGCGATGATGCAGAGGGTCCGCATGACACGTTTCGAGCCGACGCTTTCGCAGCGGTTACACCGAGGAACCTGGACGATGCACTTCTCGTACTTTCGGTAGGAGGCAACAATAACGTTCACATTCACAATGTCGCGCTGCATGGCGACGTTTTGTGGATGTGTCGCCAGATCACCGCAGTAGTGGCACCGGTAATAGTCGTCGTCATCAGTCATGTGGCTTCCAGGGGTTTCGTTCGAAGGGGCGCCAGTGTAAGCACGATGAAGTTCCTGTCGCATCAAAGAACGCGTCCGGGTGTGTCCGGACCTCCCATGCGGCTTCGCACCCGTCGGGTGGTGACGTTCGCACCCAAGCTGGCGGGTTCCTTGTTTGTGGTGCCGCGCACGGGACTCGCAGCCGGGCGGTGTCTGGGTGAGCCGTTGTACCGGGACAGCCCGTAAACGGGGTTTGTCAAATACGCGTCAAAGTGTGCCGCTTCAGTAATTGACACAAGTGTTTGTGCACTAAAAGCTCCGTCGATTGTGGATTCACCTGATCGCTTTGGGAGCGAAGGGTCGATGAGTTTTGGCGTCTCAGCTTGGAATTTGCTCGGTCACCGTTTCGTATGTTGCCGCAACTTGGGCATGGGCAGGGGGCGCTGACGACCAGCGGTGACGGTTGCACCGATGCTTGTTGCTGATGCGGCCCACTGAGGAGCTTAGTGGATGGTGCAAAGTGGATTTGTGGAGACCCTGAGGGACACCGGGACCTTCCGGGGACCTCAAAAAGGGAACAATAACGACAAATGACACCCAAGAACAACGGTTCTCATTGCCTGGTAGACGCGGCGAAGGCGCCCACCAGGCGCGGAAAACGGACGAGTCAGCCGGTACGCCGGATCCTGTCCCGGGCGCGCGTTGCCGCATTGCGCCCGGTGGTGGCCATCCATCTAGGCGCGGCGTCGCCGCCGCGCTCGTGCGGTCTACCCGCGAACTCGGGCGGGCCGCCCTCGAACGTTCGCGCAGAGCCCGGGGGCTCCTCTTGACCTTGCTCCGGGTGGGGTTTACCGAGCCGCCCCCGTCGCCGGGGGCGCTGGTGGTCTCTTACACCACCGTTTCACCCTTACCCATTGCTGGGCGGTCTGTTCTCTGTGGCACTGTCCCGCGGGTCACCCCGGGTTGCCGTTAGCAACCACCCTGCCCTGTGGAGTCCGGACGTTCCTCGGCGGTGAGGAAAACACCGTCGCGGCCACCTGGCTGACTCGTCCGCGAGGGTAATCATAGGCTCAGTCGACATGGGCATTGGACAGGTATCCCTGTTGCTGTTGGCGGGGCTGGCCGCCGGGGCGATCAACGCGCTGGCCGGGGGTGGGTCGCTGTTGACGTTTCCGGCGTTGGTGGCGGCGGGATTGCCTCCGGTGCAGGCGAACGTCACCAATTCGGTCGCCGTGTGCCCGGGGTATCTGGCGGCGACGGCGGGCAGTTGGGACGACCTGAGCGGGCAGCGGCGGCGGGTGTGGAGCCTGATCCCGGTGACCATCGTGGGCACCGCGGCCGGGACGGCGCTGCTGCTGTTGACCCCGGCGTCGGCGTTCGAGGCGGTGGTGCAGTTCCTGGTGATCGGCGCGGCGTTGCTGTTGGCGTTCCAGAAGCGGGTGCGGGGGTTGGTGGGGCACCCGACGCACATGTCGGCGCGGCGGCGGACGCTGAGCCTGCAGATCATGACCGGCGTCGGGTGTGTCTACGGTGGATACTTCGGGGCGGCGCTCGGCGTGATGCTGGTGGCGGGCCTGGCTCTGGTGGTGGACGAGTCGCTGGCGCGGGTGACCGCGTTGAAGAACGTGATCTCGGCGCTGGTGGGATTGACGACGGTGGTCAGTTACGCGCTGTTCGGCCCGGTGGACTGGCTGGGGGTCGCGATCGTGGCTCCGTCCACACTGGTGGGCGGGTATGTGGGGGCCCGGGTGGCGCGGAGGTTGCCGCAGCCGGTGCTGCGGTGGTTCATCGTGGTTTTCGGTCTGGCGGTGGGCGTGTACCTGTTCTTCGCATAGGCGTATCCAGCAGTCCTGATAGGTTGTGCCGATGAGGAAAGCCCTGAGCGCCAGCCTGCTCGCCGCGGCCGTGGCCACGGCGACCGTCGCGGCGGCCGCGGTGCCCGCCGACGCCGCGGAGGGGTCGCACGGCCCGAGGTTGGCGTGGAAGCTCACCGACACCAAGGTGGACAACCAGTTCCGTGGCCTGGCCGCCGTGTCCGCCGACACCGCGTGGGTCGCCGGCACCAAGGGCACCATCCTGCGCACCACCGACGGCGGCGACCACTGGGCGAACGTCTCGCCGTCGAACGCCTCCGGCCTGGAGTTTCGCGACATCGAGGCGTTCGACGCCACCCACGCCGTCGCGTTGTCCATCGGGGAGTCCGACGCCTCGCGGGTCTACACCACCGACGACGGCGGCAGGACCTGGGACGTCGGCTTCACCAACACCGAAAAGGCCGCCTTCTACGACTGCATGGCCTTCTTCGACCACCGCCACGGGCTGGCCATGAGCGACCCGGTCAACGGCCACATCCGCTTCATCACCACCGACGACGGCGGACACAGCTGGCGGGTGCTTCCCGAGGATCGCTCGCCCAGGGCCCTGGACGGCGAGGCCGCCTTCGCCGCCAGCGGCCAGTGCCTGGTGGCCGCCGACCGCCGCAACGGCTACCTGGTGACCGGCGGCGGGGCCACCGCCCGCATCCTGCACACCCCCGACCGGGGCCACAGCTGGACCGCCCACGACACCCCGATCGCCAGCGGCGCCTCCGCCGGGATCTACGCCGCGGCCTTCCGCGACGCCCACCACGGCATCCTGGTCGGCGGCGACTACACCAAGCCGGACGCCGGGGACAGGGCCGCCGGGTACACCCGCACCGGGGCCGCGGGCGTGCGGCTGGCCCCGTCCGGCCCCGGCGCGTACCGCTCGTCGGTGGCCTATGTGACCGGATCGATCGCGATCACGGTCGGCCCCACGGGCAGCGACATCAGCGCCGACGGCGGGCGCCACTGGCGCTCCTTCGACACCGGGAAGTTCGACGCCGTGCAATGTGCCAGGGGTTTCGCCTGCTGGGCGTCGGGTCCCGACGGCCGAGTGGCCACACTGGATATCGCCTAGGCCCGGTGTTTGGCATTTGAGGTCGGTGTGACGATAATGGCCGCATGCCGACACTGCGCATCGCGCTAGCTCAGACCAACTCCACCGTGGGCGACCTGGACGGCAACGCCGCGGCGGTCGTCGAATGGACGCGGCGCGCCCAGGAGGCGGGCGCCCATCTGGTGGCCTTCGGGGAGATGATGCTCACCGGCTATCCGGTGGAGGACCTGGTGTTCCGAAAGTCCTTTGTGGAAGCTAGCCGGGAGCGGGTCGTCTCCCTGGCCGCC
Source organism: Stackebrandtia sp. (assembly GCF_035643755.1). Taxonomy (NCBI): domain Bacteria; kingdom Bacillati; phylum Actinomycetota; class Actinomycetes; order Glycomycetales; family Glycomycetaceae; genus Stackebrandtia; species Stackebrandtia sp. Next base: position 13,115 of record NZ_DASQPW010000199.1, read on the forward strand.
GACCTGGACGCCGCGGGACTGGGCGACACCGTGGTGGTGTGCGGTTACCTCGACGCCGACGGCCCCGCCCGTCTCGACGCCGACGCCCGCACCGACGCCGGACCCCGCGACGCCCTGGCCGTCATGCACCGCGGCGAGGTCAAGGTGCGCTACTTCAAGCACCACCTGCCCAACTACGGCGTCTTCGACGAGAACCGCTACTTCGTCCCCGGCGACACCCTGGACGTGGTGCGCGTCGGCGGCGTCGACATCGCCGTGACCGTGTGCGAGGACATCTGGCAGCCCGGCGGGCCCTTCGCCGTGGCGCGCCAGGCCAACGTCGGCCTGGTCGTCAACATCAACGCCTCCCCCTACGAGCGCAACAAGGACGACGTGCGGCTGCCCCTGGTGGCCCGCCGCGCCGCCGAGGCCGACGCCACCGTCGCCTACGTCAACATCATCGGCGGCCAGGACGAGCTGGTCTTCGACGGCGACTCGATGATCGTCGGACCGGGCGGCGAGACGCTCACCCGGGGCCCGCAGTTCACCGAGGAGCTGCTGATCCGCGACCTGACGCTCCCCGCCGCCGCCGGCGTCCCCGAGGTCACCGGCGCCCCGATGGCGGTGCGCCACACCGTGATCTCGCCCGAGCCCCTGCCACTGCGCAGGAACCTCGTCACCCCCGTCATGGCCGAGCCGCTGGGCGACCTGGCCGAGATCTGGGGCGCCCTCACCCTGGGCCTGCGGGACTACGTGGACAAGAACGGCTTCGGCTCGGTGCTGCTCGGCCTGTCCGGCGGCATCGACTCGGCGGTGGTGGCGGCCCTGGCGGTGGACGCGCTGGGCGGCGAGCGGGTGAACGCGGTGTCCAACCCGAGCCAATACTCCTCGCAGCACTCCAAGGACGACGCCGCCGATCTGGCGCAGCGCACCGGGCTGCACTACATCGTCGAGCCGATTCAAACCATTGTGGATGCTTACCTCTCGCAGTTGTCGCTGTCCGGACTGGCCGTGGAGAACCTCCAGGCCCGGGTGCGCGGGGTGATCTGGATGGCGCTGTCCAATCAGCACGGACACCTGGTGTTGGCGGCGGGCAACAAGAGCGAGTACGCCGTGGGGTACTCCACTCTGTACGGAGACACCGTCGGCGGTTACGCGCCCATCAAGGACGTCCCGAAGACCCTGGTGTTCCAGCTGGCGCGGTGGCGCAACTCCGACGCCAAGCGCCGCGGCGAGGTCGAGCCGATCCCGGACAACATCATCACCAAGGCACCCAGCGCCGAGCTGCGCCCCGACCAGAAGGACTCGGATTCCCTGCCGCCGTATGAGGAGCTCGACGCCATCCTGGCCGGCTACATCGACGGCGACGCCTCGCGCGCCGAGCTGCTGGCGGACGGGCACGACGAGGCCACGGTGGACCGCGTGCTGCGGCTGGTGGACCTCGCCGAGTACAAGCGCCGCCAGACCGCGCCCGGCACCAAGATCACCGTCAAGTCCTTCGGGCGCGACCGCCGCCTGCCGATCACCAACCGGTTCTACGGCTTATGCCCGCGGCGCCCTTACCCGACGTGGACGGCGGGGCGCCTGGCCAGGTCGGGTTCGGCGCGCCGCAACACCTCCCGGGTCACCGGGGCGACCTCGCCGACCCCGAAGACCAGGAACTTGAACAGGTGCGCCACCGGGTTGCCCTCGGTCCAGTTGAAGTAGACGTGGGGCAGCGCCCCGGCCTTGTCGCGGACCGCCAACAGCACCGCGGCGATCGTGTTGGCCACGGCGGGACTGTCCACCTCCAACACCCGCGCGTCGTGCCGGATCTTGCCCACGACGTTCAGCGCGGCGCTGAAGTCCGAGGAGTCCGACAGGTTGACCTCGAGGAAGATCACGGGGTCGTCGGACGGGATGTGGGTCTGGAACCGTTGGCTGTATTCCTTTTCCCGGTATTCGGCGGCGTCGCGCTCGTTGGGCTCGTTGGCGACGATGCGCACCGTGCCGCTGGCCGACGCCTCGGCGATCAGGTCGAGGGCCTTGGCGTCGAAATGGACGCCGGTGGCGCGCAGCTCGAAGGAGCGGAAGATCCGGGAGAACAGCGAGGCGACGAGGATCCCCCCGATGAACATGCCCGCGATGGCGGCGCCGCTGGGCCGCTCGATCACGTTGTCCAAAGTGGTGTAGACGAAGACCACGGTGATGAAGCCGAACCCGAGCGCCGTCTTGCGCAGGCCCTGCCGCCACACCGCCAGGGTCGCCGAGAACGCCGCCGACAGCATCATCACCAACACCCCGGTGGCGTACGCGCCGCCCTGGGCGTCCACATTGGCGTCGAAGACGAAGGTGACGACCACGGCGATGGCGCCGAACAGCAGCACCAGCGGGCGCACCGCGCGCGTCCACTCCGGAGCCATGCCGTACCGCGGCAGGTAGCGGGGCACGATGTTGAGCAGCCCCGCCATCGCCGAGGCGCCGGCGAACCACAGGATCGCGATCGAGCTGAGGTCGTAGACGGTGCCGAATCCGTTGCCGAGCAACTCATGCGCGAGATAGGCCAGCGCGCGGCCGTTGGCCTGGCCGCCGGCCTGAAACGCCTTCGGCGGGATCAGCACGGTGGTGACGAAGCTGGAGCAGATCAGGAAGACGCTCATGATGAGCGCCGCCGTGGTCAGCAGGCGTTTGGTGCCGCGAATCCGCCCGGTCGGCTTGGCCCGGGTGTCGGAGGCGTCGCCCTTGACCTGCGGCATGACGGCAACGCCGGTCTCGAATCCCGACAGGCCCAGCGCCAGTTTCGGAAACACCAGCACCGCCAGGGCGACCATCGCGATCGGGCTGGCGTGTTGGGTGGTCAACAGCCCCCACCAGTCGGTGACCTTGACGGGGTGCCCGACCACCTTCCACAGGCCGACGCCGATGACGACCACGTTGAGCGCCAGGTACACCCCGACCAGGCCGACGGCGATCTTGATGGCCTCGGCGAATCCCTTGAGGAACACCGCCCCGAGCGCCGCGACCAGCACCAGGGTCACGATCACCTGGTTGCCGTGCACGAACCCGGGGGCGTACGGGTTCTCCTCGATGTGGGCGGTGGCGTCGGACGCCGACAGCGTGATCGTGATCATGAAGGCGGTGGCGACGAAGCCCAGCAGGACCAGGACCAGCACCTTGCCCGCCCACCAGGGCAGGAGCCGTTCCAGCATGGCGATGGAACCCTCGCCGTTGGGGCTCTCCCTGGCGACCCGCCGATACACCGGCAGCGCGCCGAACAGGGTCATCGCCACCAGCAGCAGCGTGGCGATCGGCGACAGGGCGCCGGCCGCCAGCGCCGCGATGCCGGGCTGATAACCCAGGGTGGAGAAGTAGTCCACGCCCGTCAGGCACATCACCTGCCACCAGCGGTGCGGGGCGTGCTGCTGGCTGGGCTGCGCGTGCGGCCCGGCGTTGCGGTCCCAGCCCTTGAAGAGCCAGGACCGCAACCCGTGCTTCGTCGGGGTGTCGGTGGTCATGCGGCCGCGGCCTCCCTCGTGGGTCCAACCGCAGCAGCATAAGGCACCTGGGCGGCCGGGGACCCTTTGCGGCGTCCGCGACGCCGACGTCACGCCGCCGCCAGCGCCTCCTCGCCGCGGGTGAAGGCGGGCATCTCCAGCGTCGGGTCCAGCTGCTCGCCCATGACGGGGCCGTCCAGGACGACCCGGCCCACCGCGTAGGTGACGGGCTCGGCGGCCGCGACCGGCTCCGCCTCGACCGTCGGCTGTGGACGCATCGCCGTGGCCAGCAGCACCACCGGCACCGTCGCCGCCACCACCGCGGCGAACGCCACCGGCAGCGACACCAGCGAACCGACGGCGCCGATGGCGCCGGGCGCCACCATGGCGGCCAGCTGGACGCAGCCCAGCACCGCCGTGATCCCCTGGCTGGCCGAGCTTCCGGCCTCGGCGCCGGCGCCCAGCGCCACCGGCATCACCACCGCGATGCCCAGACCCAGGACGGCGAAGCCCACCATGCCGGGCAGCGGGGTGCGGGCCAGCACTACCAGGGCGCCGCCGGCCACCGCCAGCAGCCCGCCGGTCTGCACCAGCCGCGGTCCGCCGAACCGACGCATCAGGACGTCGCCCGACAGCCGTCCCGTGGCCATCGCCGCGACGAAGGCGGCGAAGCCGAAGCAGGACACGGTCGGGCCCGACTTGGTGACGTCGGCGATGTACTGCGCGCTCCAGGTGTGGGCGGAGGCCTCGGCGAAGGTGGCGCAGAACGCCACGGCCACCACCGCCACCAGCATCCGGGACGGCCGCGGGAGTGTCGCGCGGGTCCGCGGCTCGGCCGCGCGCCGCGCCGGGGGAGGAGAGGCCGGCAGCGCGACCGAGGCGCTGGCCGCCAGCACGGCCAGCCCCAGCGCCACCCACACCAGGTGGAGGCGGGCGTCGACGCCGCTCAATGTCGCGACGGTGCCGATGGCCGCTCCGGCCAGTGTTCCCACGCTCCAAGCGCCGTAGAGCTTCGACATGACGGGACGGCCCACCCGGGTCTCCAGGGCGTGGCCCTGCGACTTCATGGCGACGTCGCACACGCCCGCGGCGACCCCCATGCCCAGCAGGGTCACCCACAGGACCGCCAGGTTCGGGGCGAAGGCGGGGGTCATCAGGCTCAGGGTGTACGCCAGCGCGGCGGTGCGGGTGGTGCGTCGCCCGCCCCAGGCCGCCACCAGCCGGGGGGCCAGCGGCGTCACGACCAGCGCGCCCAGCGCCGGCGCCAACAGCGCCAACCCCAGGGAACCGGCGGACAGCTCAAGATGCGAAGAGATCCACGGGACGCGGGTGGCGAAGCTACCCGACACCACCCCGTGTGCCGCGCATACCATGGCCACCGCGCCGAGGGCACGCCGCTGTTTCATTAAGTAACCTCCTAGAAATTTGCCGCCCGACCACACGTTGGCGACCCAGAGCCTAAAATAACAGGCAGGCTCCCTGATGAAAAGGACGAAAATGAAGCCGAATCCGGCCAGCCCCCAACTGGCCCGTGCGATCAACGATCGCATGGCGCTGGATCTGCTTGTCCATCATGGACGCCTGAGCGCCCCGCAATTGCGGGATCTCACGGGACTGTCCCGTCCCTCCATTGCGGACCTACTGGATCGCCTGCAAGAGGGGGGTCTGGTGACGCAGGTCGGAGAGTCCGGAAAGCGGCGTCGCGGACCAAACGCCAAAGTGTACGGTCTGGTGACCGACTACGCCCACGTCGCCGGGGTGGACGTCCGCAGTGGCGCAATTCATGTCGCGCTTGCCGACCTGTCCGGGCGTGTCGTGGCCACCTCTCGGCGCTCCGTCGGCGACGAACCGGCCCTGGCGGCGCTGATCCGCCGGGCGCTGGGCGACGCCGCCCGCAAGGCCGAGGTGGAGCTCGGCAGCCTGCACACCGTCGTGGTCGGCGCCCCCGGCTTCGCCGACCAGCAGACCGGGGAACTGTTGCCCGGCTACGAATACCCCGGTTGGGACGCCGCGCTGCTGCCCGGGCTGATCGACGCGCTCGACGTCCCGATCGCCTTCGAGAACGAGGCCGACCTGGCCGGGATCGCCGAACTCCACACCGGGGCCGGGCTCGGGCGCCGCGACCTGGCCGTGATGTGGCTGGACCGCAGCGTCGGCGCCTCGGTGATCCTGGACGGCGCGCTGCGTCAGGGCGCCTCGGGCGGCGCCGGCGAGGTCGGCAAGCTCGCCGTGCCCGGCGCCCGCCTCCCCGTGCCGGGCCACGGCGCCGGGGGACTGCACTCCCTGGTCTCGGCCGAGGCGGTGCGCGACCTGGCCGCCGAATACGAGCTGCCCGACGCCCCGGTGGCCACCCAGGTCCGCGACGCCTGCGCCGCCGACGACACCCCGGCCGCGCACTTCGTCGACGCCCTGGCCGCCCGGATCGCGCTGGGCACCCTGGCCCTGGTGGCGGTCGTCGACCCCGGGCTCATCGTGCTGGCCGGCGACATCGGCCAGGCGGGCGGCGAGGAGCTGGCCACCATGGTGTCCCGCCACCTGACCACACTGGACGTCACTCCCACCGAGGTGCGCGCCTCCGAACTCGCCGACCCGCCGGTGATGACCGGCGCGGTGCTGGCCGCGCTGCGCATCGCGCACGACGACATCTTCGGCGGGGCCGGCGACCTGGTCGCCGAGTAACGACAGCTTCTGGGCCGCGCCCCGCAACAGCCCCAGCACCGTGGCCACCGCCGGGCGCTCGGCGCTGGCGATCCGGTGCACCGCGTAGAGGTCCCGGCCCGGCAGCGGCTGCGCGAACTCCCGAATGTCCACATGGTAGTGACGATCGGCCACCGACATCCGCGGCACGATCGTGATGCCCAGCCCGCGCGCCACCAGGGTGACGATCGTGTCCAGACCCTCGAACTGCCACGGGATCGCCGGCGAGATCCCCGCGCCGCGCAGCACCTGGTTCAGCGCCACCCGCGACGGTTCCCCCGACAGCGCCGCGATCCAGGTCTCGTCGGCCAGCTCCGACAGGTGGAGCTCGGAGGCGGTGGACAGCTCGTGGCCGTGCGGCACCACCAGCACCAGCGGATCGTGGCACAGGTAATGAAAGGACAGGGACCCTACCTGTTTCGGTCGCCGGGTGCCCGACCAGTCGTCCACCAGCGCGATGTCCACGTCGCCGGACCGCAGCTCCCCGAGGCTCTCGGAGGTGTCGGCCTGCCGCAGCTCCAGCGCGATGGCGCTGTGGCGCCGCAGCCGCCGGGCCACCGGCGGGGCCAGGGCCACCGCCGCGCTGGGATAGGCGGCCACCACCACCCGCCCGCTCGGCGTGGTGGCTTGGGCGGCCAGGTCGGCCTCGGCCGCCTCGATGGCGCCCAGGATCGAGCCCGCGTGTGACACAAGTCGCTGGCCCGCTTCGGTGAGCACGGCGCTACGTGCGGTACGGTCCAGCAGGGCGACGCCGGCCTCCTTCTCGAGCGCGGCGAGCTGCTGAGAGACGGCCGATGCCGTATAGCCCAAGGCATCCGCCGCCGCGGCGATGCTGCCGTGATTGGCGAACTCGTGCAGCAGGCGCAGCCGTCGTGGATCTAGCATAACCAGAGCTTACGCTAACCAACGGAAACTTTCGTTTGTGCTTACGCTAATTGTGGTCAAGACTGGTGAAGGAACCAGAGAGAATAGCCACAAAGCACACAAATCGGAGATTTCAGTGCCTGTCTCAGCCACCTTGGCCGCCAACGAGTCCATCGCCAGAAAGCGTCGCGGTGGCGAGTACGTTCTTCCGCTCGGCTTCGGAGAGGCGGGGCTTCCGGTGCACCCCAGCCTGATCTCCCAACTGTGTGCCCACGCCGGACGCGCCGGCTACGGCCCGGTCGCCGGCGTCGCGCCGCTGCGCGAGGCCGCCGCCGGCTACTGGACCCGCCGCGACCTGCCCACCCGCCCCGAGTCCGTGATCGCCGGGCCCGGAAGCAAACCGCTGCTGTACGCGGCCCTGGCCGCCATCGGCGGCGACGCCGTCGTCCTGCCCCAGCCCAGCTGGGTCAGCTACGCCGCCCAGGCCGACATGCTGGGCGCCGAGCCCATGTTCGTGCCCACCGTCGCCGGCGCCGGCGGAGTTCCCGACCCGCGGCGGCTGCGCGACTACCTCGACCACGCCCGGTCCACCGGGCGCGACGTCCGCGCCATGGTCATGACGCTGCCCGACAACCCCACCGGCACCCTGGCCGCACCCGAGCTGGTGCGCCAGGCCTGCGAGGTCGCCCGCGACTTCGACCTCGTGATCATCTCCGACGAGATCTACCGCGACCTGATCTTCGACGCCCACCGCTCCTACCTCAGCCCCGCCGACGTCGCGCCGGAGCGCACCATCATCACCACGGGCCTGTCCAAGAGCCTCGCCCTGGGCGGCTGGCGGATCGGCGTGGCCCGGCTGCCCGACAGCCACCTCGGCGAGCTGCTGTACGAGCGGATGGCCACCATCGCCAGCGAACTGTGGTCCTCGGTGGCCCAGCCGGTGCAGTACGCCGCCGCCTACGCCTTCGGCGAGCCCGACGAGCTGCGCGAGCGGGTCGCCGAATCCCGCCACCTGCACGCCGCGGTCTCGCGCGCCGTCACCGAACGCTTCACCGCCGCCGGAGCGGACACCGCCGTCCCCGATGGAGGGTTCTACGTCTACCCGGACTTCGCGCCGCACCGCCAACTCCTGGACGCCAGGTGGTCGGCGCGCACCGGCGCCGAACTGTCCGGCCTGCTGCTGGAGCGCTTCGCCGTGGGCGTGCTGCCCGGCAGCGCCTTCGGCGACGGCGTCAAGGAACTGCGGCTGCGGGTGGCCACCAGCCAGCTGTACGGCGACACCGACGAACAGCGCGAGGCCGCGCTGCGCTCGGCCTACCCGCTGATGCTGCCGTGGATCGCCAAGGCACTGGACCGCCTCGACACGGTGCTGTTCGAGCTGGTCGGCCCTAAGTCCGCTTGACCTGCAACAGATCCAGCTGGACGCCGCCGGTGGTCAGGTCCACCGACACGCTCTCGCTCAGCACCCGGTCGGCGTGCAACACGCTGGTGACGTCGGTGACGAGCGGGATCGCGGGCAGGAAGTCGTCGAGGCGCGCCTCGGCCTTGGCATAGCCGTCGGCGGCCTCCTTCACGGTGGAGTGCTTGTTGGCCGCGTCCAGCAGCTTGGTGTACTTGGAGTCCTTCACCTTCAACGAATCGACGTAGAAGCCGCTGAGGAAGGCGTTGCTGGTGCCGTAATCCCCGGCCCACGACCACAACAGCGCCGTCTTGGTCTTGGACGCGTCGATCTTGCCGTAATCCGACGACGGGATGGACCGCACCTCGCAGGTCAGCCCGAGCGCGTCCTGGATCTCGGCGCACGCCGCCTGACCCCACTGGCTCTGGTAGTCGAACACCGACAGCTTGAACGTCTTGGATTTCTTCCACTTGGAGTCGTCCAGCAGCTGCTTGGCCTTTTCCTTGTCGCCGGTGCAGTTGCCGCAGCTGTCCTTGGCGCTGCCGAGCGCAGCCGGGGGCGTGAAGGAGGTGGCGGGCTTGGACTTGTAGTTGAAGGTCGACGCGAGCTCCTGGCGATCCAGGGCCAGGGAGATGGCCTGACGGAACTTGGGGTCCTTGTACCCCTTGCTGTCGGGCATCACGAGGGAGCTCATGGTGTTGGCCGGGAAGTCCTCGGCCTGCCCGCCCGACGACGAGTCGGACGTGTAGCTGGTCTGTCCCACGTCGACGCCGTCCGAGGCGATCATGACCTGCAGCTTGTCGGGGGTGTCGTAGTAGGTGACGTCGATGCCGGCGTACTGCGGCTTGTCGCCGGCGTAGTCCGCCCAGCGGTCCAGCGAGGCGGTGGCGCCGCCGGCGATGTCGCCCGTCGGCTTGAACGGGCCGTCGCCGATGGGGGTGCGCCCGCACGCGGAGGTGTCGTCCAGGCAGGCCGCCGCCATCGGGTAGAACGCGGGGTGGGCGAGCAGGCTGGGGAAGTCGGGGATCGGCTCGTCCAGCGTGACGACCAGGGTGTGGTCGTCGGGGGCCTCCACCCCCGACAGCTTGCCGCTCTTCTTGGCGTCCTTGTACCCCTTGATGGGCTTGTACAACTGCTGGTTCGTCTGCTTGTTGTCGGTCTTGACGTTGAAGTTCCACGCGTCCATGAACGACTTCGCCGTCACCTTCTCGCCGTTTTGGAAGGTGTAGCCGCTCTTCAGCGTGATCGTCCACTTCGTACCATCGTCGGTCTTCCAGTCCCTGGCGACGCGGGGCTCGGGCTCCCCGCTGTCCGGATCGGAGCGGGTGAGCCCGGCGTACATCGCCGAGATCAGGCTGGACTGCTCGCCGGCGTAGGCGTTGCCCGGCAACAGATCCGTGTACACCCGGTACTCCGCGACCTTGAGACGGGTGTCGCTGTGCGCCTCGATCTCGGATGCCAGCACCGTCGCGTGCGGGCGGTCGGCCTCGGCCTGGTTGTTCATCACCACCAGGATCACCACGGCGACCACCACCGCGAAGAACACGATGCCGGCGGAGCCGAGCAGGACACCGGCATTCGAACGCCGGGGCGGGGGCGGCGGCGCGAAACCCGGGGGAGGGAAGCCAGGCGGCGGACCGGCCGGCGGCTGTTGCGGAAAGACTGGGGGCTGACTCACATGCCTAAGTTAGACCAACCGGCGGACGGATCGGCGCCGCGCCCGGCGCGTTCACGAGCGATACAGCACGTCGTCGTATTCCGGATGCTTGCCGAGCCAGCTCTTCACGTAGGGACACAGCGGGTAGGCCTTGTCGCCGGACTCCCGGACGTCGTCCAGGGCCTGACGCACCAGCATCGAGCCCAGCCCCTGGCCCCGATAGGCCCGGTTGACCTCGGTGTGCGGAAAAGCGGTGAAGTGCTCGTGCCGGTCGTACTCCAGGTAAGCGGCGACCGCGCCGTCCACCCGGGCCTCGTAGCGGCTGCGGTCCGGATTGTCGACGATCTCGGCAGACATGCGCCTCAGCCTAGCTTCACCGCGCGCGGGATACGAGCGATTCAGCGGCCGTTGAGCTTCACGTACGCGCCGACCCGGTCGATCCAGTCGTCGACGGCGCCCTCGTCGTAGCCCCTCCACCCCTGCTGGCCGAAGCGGACGTCCTGGGCGTCCTGTGTGGTCAGCCAGGTGTCGAGGTTGCGCTTGACCCGGTCGACGAACTGGTCCACCTCCTCCATCTTGTAGCCGCGCTTGCCGAACGGGGCGCGGCGGAAGCGCTGGGCGGCGGGACGGGCACAGACCTCGAGCAGCGCGGCGCGGGCCTCGGGGCCGCCCGCGGACGGCGTGGGGTAGGTCATCGGGCGCCTTTCGCGACACGACGGGTGGGTCACCACAGTGAATCATTCGCCGGATGCCAAGGGAGCGGCGCCTTTGCGGCACCGCCCCCTCGTCGAAGAGCCTATTCGTGGAACCGGCGACCGGTGACCTTTTCGGACACTCCGCTGCGGTCCAGGAACGGGGTGATGCCGCCCAGATGGAACGGCCAGCCCGCGCCCAGGATCATGCACAGGTCGATGTCCTCGGGCGCGGCGACCACGCCCTCGTCCAGCATCCGGCGGATCTCGTCGGCCAGCGCCTCCAGCGCCCGCTGCTTGATGTCCTCCGGCTCGCTCGGCGAGTCACCGAACTCCATGATGGAGGCCAGGTCCGGGTCGGGGGAGGGTGTGCCGGTGGCGTCCCACACGTAGACGCTCGACTTGCCCGCCTTGACCAGTTTGTCGAGATTGGACGACACGCCGTAGCGGTCGGGGTAGGCCAGGTGCAGGGTCTGCGCCACGTGCTGCGCCACCGCCGGACCCACCAGCTGCAGCAGGACGAACGGCGTCATCGGCAGGCCGAGCGTGTCGACCGCGTGGTCGGCGACCTCGAGGTCGGTGCCCTCGTCGACCCGGGCGAAGATCTCGCCCAGGAACCGGGTGAGCAGCCGGTTCACCACGAACGCCGGGGCGTCGGCCACCAGCACGCCGTTCTTCTTCAGCGACTTGCACACCGCGAACGCGGTGGCCAGTGTGGCGTCGTCGGTGTGCTTGGCGCGCACCACCTCCAGAAGCGGCAGTATCGCCACCGGGTTGAAGAAGTGGAAGCCCACGACCCGCTGCGGGTGCCTCAGGTCGGCGGCCATGTCGGACACCGACAGCGAGGACGTGTTGGTGGCCAGCACGCACTCGGGCGACACGATGGTCTCCAGCTCGGCGAAGATGTTCTTCTTCAACCCGAGCTCCTCGAACACCGCCTCGATGACGAAGTCGGCGTCGGAGAACACCGACTTGTCCACCGAGCCCGAGATCAGGCCCTTGAACCTGGCCGCCTTGTCGGAGGTGATGCGTCCCTTGGCCAGCTGCTTGTCGATCTCGCCGTGCACGTAGGCCACGCCCTTGGCGACCCGCTCGTCGTCGAGGTCGGTCATGACCACCGGCACCTCGAGGCGGCGCACGAACAGCCAGGCCAGCTGCGAGGCCATCAGGCCGGCACCGACCACGCCCACCTTGTTGACGCCGCGGGCCAGCGACTTGTCGGGAACCCCGACGGGGCGCTTGGCGCGCTTTTGCACCAGATCGAAGGAGTACAGCCCGGACTTCAACTCCGGCGAGGTGAACAGGTCCGCCATGGCGTCGTCCTCGTGGGCGGTGCCGGTGGCGAAGTCGACGGTCTTTGACTCGGCCAGCAGCTCCAGCGCCCGGTACGGCGCCGGTGCGGCGCCGTGCACCTTCATGTCGGCGGCGAACCTGCCGCGCGCCAGCGCGTTGTCCCACGCCTCGCCCTTGTCCACCTCCCGACGGTCCACGGTGATGTCGCCGTTGACGACCTTGGTGGCCCAGGCCAGCGACTCCTCGATGAAGTCGGCCGGCTCCAGCAGCACGTCGCTGATGCCCAGCTTGTGGGCCTCGGCGGCGCGCAGCATCTTGTTCTGGTTCAAGGGGTTTTCGATGATCACCTTGACCGCGGCGTCCATGCCGATCAGGTTGGGCAGCAGCTGGCTGCCGCCCCAGCCGGGCAGGATGCCCAGGAACACCTCGGGGAACGCGATCGCCGGCACCGACGACGCCAGCGTCCGGTATTGACAGTGCAGGGACAGCTCGAGGCCCCCGCCCAGGGTCACGCCGTTGACGAACGCGAACGTCGGGATCTCGGAGTCCTTGAAGCGCGCGAACAGCTCGTGCCCGTAGCGCGTGATCGTCTTGGCGTCCTCTTTGGTCTTCAGCAGCGGCATGCCGGTGACGTCGGCGCCCACACAGAAGATGAAGGGCTTGCCGGTCACGGCGATGAACCGCACCTTGGGCGTGCGCGCGTGGATCGCGTCCAGCGCGGCGCTGAGCTCCTGGAGCCCGGCCGGCCCCAGCGACGACGGCTTCTTGTGGTCGAAGCCGTTGTCCAGGGTGATCAGCGCGGCCTCGCCGTTCAGCCCGGGAACCGGGATGTAACGGACGTGCGAATGGGTGACGACCTCGTTGGGGAATTCCTTGAGCGCGTTCACTTCTGACCACCTTCCCAAGCGGGGTTCTCCCAGATGACGGTGCCGCCCATGCCGATGCCGATGCACATCGCGGTGATGCCGTAGCGCACCTGCGGGTTGGCGGCGAAGTGCCGGGCCAGCTGCGTCATCAGACGCACCCCGGAGGAGGCCAGCGGGTGGCCCACCGCGATGGCGCCGCCCCACGGGTTGACCCGCTCGTCGTCGTCGCCGATGCCGAAGTGGTCCAGGAAGGCCAGCACCTGCACGGCGAAGGCCTCGTTGAGTTCGAACAGCCCGATGTCGGCGATCGACAGACCCGCCTTGGACAGGGCCTTCTCGGTCGACGGGATCGGCCCGACGCCCATCACCTCGGGCTCCACGCCCGCGAAGGCGTACGACACCAGGCGCATCGCGACCGGCAGGTCGAGCTCGCGCGCGGTGTTCTCCTCGGTGACGATGCACGCGGTCGCGCCGTCGTTGAGGCCCGCGGAGTTGCCCGCGGTGACCCGGCCGTGCGGGCGGAACGGGGTCTTCAGGCCCGCGAGCTTGTCCATCGAGGTCTCGCGCGGCGGCTCGTCGGTGACGGCCAGTCCCCAGCCCTCGTCGACGGAGCGGGTGTTCATGGTGACCAGGTCGGCGGCGATGTCGTCGATGTGCTTGGCGTAGCGCTGCTGGCTGGCCAGCGCGAAGGCGTCGGCGCGCTGCTTGGAGATGTCGCCGAAGCGGTCGTGCAGGTTCTCGGCGGTCTGTCCCATCACCAACGCGGACGGGTCGACCAGCTTCTCCGACAGGATCCGCGGATTGGGGTCGACGCCCTCGCCCATCGGGTGGCGTCCCATGTGCTCGACGCCGCCGGCGATGGCCACGTCGAAGGCGCCGAAGCCGATCCCGGAGGCCACCGAGGTCACCGCCGTCATGGCACCGGCGCACATCCGGTCGATGGAGTAACCCGGCACGGTCTTGGGAAGCCCGGACAGCAGCGCCGCGGTGCGGCCCAGGGTGAGCCCCTGGTCGCCGATCTGGGTGGTGGCGGCGATGGCCACCTCCTCCACGCGCTCGGGCGGCAGCCCGGGGTTGCGGCGCAGCAGCTGCCGGATGCAGCGGATGACCAGGTCGTCGGCGCGGGTCTCGGAGTACATGCCCCCGGCCTTGCCGAAGGGGGTGCGCACGCCGTCGACAAAGACGACCTCGCGAACGGTGCGGCTCACGCTGACCTCCTCGGTACCCAGATCGGTGGCGTTCGCCAAATGCTGTGCTGGCTCACGTGCGGTGCCTCCTCGCGGATGGACGAATGGACGAGACTGTGCCTCACGGCGCGATGTTACTCGCTGGTAACACCGATCCGCCAGCGGCCTCGCGCGTGCCCGCCTCGTCACTGTCGGCAGTTGCGTCCCCTTCATGGGTGAGCCGATGATGCCGCCACCGGTGCCGCCCAAGAAGAAAGGCGGCCTCGGCTGGATCGTCGGCGGGGGCGTCGGGGCGCTGGTCATCGCCGTGGCCGTGATCCTGGTGGTCGCCCTCGCCAACCGGGATTCGGGCGGCACCAGCGGTGGCGGTGGCACCGAGGCGGCGGGCGGCTCGCAGGCCGACAGTTCGTCGGCCGCCGCCGACGGGTACCGGGTCTCCGGTTCCACCTGCGGGGCCATCGATCTGGCGAGCGTATCGGGACTGGACATCGACGAGACGCCGCAGGGCTACGACGACGACGGCGTGATCAAGTGCGTCGCGTCGGGCGGCTCGGGATCTTCGGCCATAGTGGAGCTGAGCGCGCCCCGGGACGAGTCTCAGACGGACTCCGCCTACGACACGATCAAGAGCGACTCGTTCCTGTACGAAGCCGACGAGGCCGCCGACGTGTCGGGGGACTGGGACTCCGGCGAGATCAGCGTCGAAAGTTACGGCGGCGGCGGTTTCATCATCGTGCGGACCAAGAACCTGGTGGTCGGCGTCGAAGCCATCGTCGCCGACGGCGACGCCGACGTGAAGGACCTGCTGACCGGCGCGGTCGACGCCGCCATCAAGGCCGCGGGATAACTTCTCGTTCAACGCCTCGGTCAAGACCCCCGCGCTCAGCCCGATCTGCCAGGGGCGGGCGTTGTTGCGGCGCAACACGTCCGCCACGGTCTCCTCGGTGATCCTGCGCGGCGGCCGCCAGCACAGCGCGCGCACCGTGGCCGGGGCCAGCAGGTTCTCGGCGGGCAGCGCGTGCTCGTCGGCGATCGCGGCGACGGCGGTGCGGGCGCGCTGCAGACGCGCGGCGGCCTCCGGGTCGCGCGACGCCCAGCGGTGGGTCGACGGGGGGCCGTCGGACACCGGCGTGACCGACGGCAGCTCCGCCTCGGGGATCCGCCGGGCCTCGGCCAGGGCCTTGAGCCAGCGCTTGGCGTTGCCGCGCCCGTGGCGGCGCTGGAATCCGGGGATGGCGATCAGCTCGCCGAAGTCGGTGGGGTCGGCGACGGCCGCGTCGGCGATCGCGGGATCGGGGATGATCTTGGACGGCGCCTTGTCGAGCCCGCGCGCGATCTCGTCGCGCAGCGTCCACAGGGAACGGACACGTCCGAGGGCGCGGCGCCCGCGCACCCGGTGA
Organism: Stackebrandtia sp.; assembly: GCF_035643755.1. Classification (NCBI taxonomy): domain Bacteria; kingdom Bacillati; phylum Actinomycetota; class Actinomycetes; order Glycomycetales; family Glycomycetaceae; genus Stackebrandtia; species Stackebrandtia sp. The sequence goes on from NZ_DASQPW010000199.1 coordinate 28,622, forward strand.
ATGCCCGAGGTGCGGCGCCAGGGCTCGGCGCGCGGCGCCGGGGCGGGCGCGTTGATCAGCGCGTCGAACTCCTCGGCGGCCCACGCGCGCTTGCCCTGGGCCGTCAGCTCCTCGTCCAGCAGGTTGCGCAGGTCCACCAGCAGCTCGACGTCGAGCGCGGCGTAGACCAGCCAGTCGGCGGGCAGTGGACGGGTGCTCCAGTCGGCGGCGGAGTGATGCTTCTCCAGCGTGAAGCCCAGCAGCTTCTCGGTGAGCGCCGCCAGGCCGACGCGCTCGAAGCCGCACAGCCGCGCCGCCAGTTCCGTGTCGAACAGGGCGCGGGGACGCATGCCCACGTCGGTCAGGCACGGGAGGTCCTGGCTGGCGGCGTGCAGGATCCACTCGGTGTCGGCCAGCGCGTCGTCGAGGGACTCGAGGTTGTCGAAGCGGATCGGGTCGATGAGGGATGTGCCCGCGCCCTCGCGCCGCAACTGAATGAGGTAGGCGCGGGGGAGATAACGGAAGCCGGAGGCGCGCTCGGCGTCGATGGCGACGGGGCCGCTGCCGCCCGCCAGCGACTCGACGGTGCGCCGCAGGGCGGGCGCGTCAACCACGACGTCCGGAACGCCGTCCCGGGGTTGGGTGAGCACCACCGGCGGCGGGGTTTCGGACGGGTGATCTTCACACATTCGTTAACCGTACGGCGGTACGGAACACTGTGGGGGATGCCCCTCCGTTGGTCGACCGGTAAGTCGCCCATACGGGCGAATATTTGGACACTTCACGATGATCGGACGATTCAGTGCTCCGCCAATCGGCCCAATACCGCGCACCACGCGCTCACGTGGGCGCCGACGTCGCCGTGGGGTGTCCACGATGCACGCAGCTCGACGGTCACCTCGGGGTCGCCGCCGCGCCGCAGCGCGCCGTAACCGGTGGAGGAGCTGACGGTGACGGTGCCGCCGGGGGCCAGATAGGACGCCTCGGCGGCGTCCAACCCGTCCAGCAGGCCCGACCACAGTGTCTCGTGCGCGGGCCCGCGCGGGTCGTCGATCGCCACGTACGTGACCAGCCGCAGCGTCCCCTCCCAGGAGGGGTGGCCGGCGGGGTCGTGCAGCAGGATCAGCCGACCCGACACCTCGGGTCCTTGTGGATTGTCCACACTCGCCGAAAGCGCGAAGGAGTACGGCGCCAGCCGTCCGGGCGCCGGGGTCTCGCCGACCTCGATCCCGGACAGCCGCGAGGCGGACAGCATGGAGTTCCGGGCGCGAGCAAACAGTTCCGGTGCCGGTTGCGGCGGAGCGGCCTGACTCATCACGGGGCACACTCTAAGCCGGACCCGCCGCCGCGACCGACAGCGGCACGCCGATCGCAAGGCTCCTAACTCAACTGGTCTGCCACCGCCGCGGCCATGACCTCCATGCCGGATGCGTTGGGGTGCACCGGAGCGGCGGGTCGCGTCGGGATGATGCCCTCGACCCAGCGGTCGTCGCGGTCGGCGCAGATGTCGTGCCCGCGCTGGGTGTTGTCGGCGTAGGCGGCGTCGTGTGCTCCGGCGGCGTCGGACAGCATGCCGTTGAGCGCCTGCTCGACACCATCCAGATAGGGCACATCGCGCTCGCCGAGGGTCACCTTGGGCCAGCAGCCCTTCGACTCCGGCAGAATCGGCAGGTAGCCGGTGACCACGACGCGGGCGTTCGGGGCGCGATCGGCGATGCCGTCCAGCACCTTGTCCACCTTGCCGCGCGCCTGGGCGATCCTGTCGCGCAGCTCGTCGCCACCGTTCTTTGTGTACTGGTCCTTGCAGGGGCTGCCGAACGGGTTCACCGCGCCCTTGGCCACGCAGTTGATGAGGATGTCGGCGAAGCCGATGTCGTTGCCGCTGATACCGACGGTGACCAGGGTGGTGTCGGCGTTGACGGCGTCCAGCTGCGCGGGATTGCTGCCGAGGGGGACCGACTGCGGGCTGAACATGTCGTCGGTGACGGCGCCGGAGCAGCTGACGTCGGTGAACTTGTCGACGCCGAGCTTCTTGGCCACAAGGGACGGATAGTTGTGGTCGGAGCGCAGGCAGCCGACCGGGTCGGTGGTCTGGTTGGGGATCAGCGGCCCGGCGACGAACGAGTCGCCGAGGGACACATAGTTGGTGTTGGTGGAGGCGATCGCGGGGCTGGCGGTCAATCCGAGGGACAGGAGGGAGATGGCCAACACCGTGATGGTGCGGCGGGCGCGGGCGGGCACGAGGGCTCCTTTATTACCGATGGGTAACGGATGTCACAGACAATAAACAGGGCCCCACGCCTTGTCAAGCGCCACACCGGCACCGCGACACACTCAGTGCCTTTCCGGATACCCCAGACTCGGGGCCGACACGTCCGCCAGCGCCAGGCGGATCTCCGGCGGCAGGTACAGCGACTCGGCCGCCAGGCTGGAGCGCAACTGCGCGGCGTTGCGGGCACCCACGATCGCCGAGGTGACCCCGGGCTGGTCCCGCACCCAGGCCAGCGCGACATCCAATGGGGACACTCCGAGGCCGTCGGCGGCGGTGGCCACGGCCTCGATGATCCCGGCGCAGCGATCGTCCAGATAGGCCGACACGAACCGTCCCCACTGGGGAGACGAGGCCCGCGAGTCGGAGGGGCGGCCGAAGCGATACTTCCCGGTCAACACCCCGCGCCCCAGCGGCGACCAGGCCAGCACCCCGACATCCAGCGCCAGGCAGGCGGGCAGGACCTCCCGCTCGATGCCGCGTTGCACCAGCGAATACTCCACCTGGGACGCCACGATCGGGGAGCGGCCCGGCCAGGAACGCTGCCAGGTCACCGCCCGGGCGGTCTGCCAACCGGTGTGATTGGACACCCCGACGTAGCGCACCCGCCCGGTCGACACCGCGTAGTCAAGCGTGGCAAGGGTTTCCTCGATCGGGGTGTCGGGGTCGTGTACGTGCAGCTGCCACAGGTCCACATGGTCCGTGCCGAGCCGGGCCAGCGACGCGTCCAGTTCCCGCAACAGGTGACCCCGCGAGGTGTTGCGGCGCCGCTCGGGGTGCGCGCTCACCCCCGACTTGGTGGCGATGGTGACGTCGCAGCGCGGCACCACCTTTCCCAGGAGCTCGCCGAGGATCGTCTCGGCGGCGCCCTGGCCGTACACGCCCGCGGTGTCGATGAGGTTGCCGCCGGCCTCGATGAACGCGGTCAGCTGGGCCGCGGGGTCCTCCGGATCGGCGTCTTGCGCCGTGCCCCAGGTCATCGTGCCCAAGGCCAGTCTGGACACTTCGAGGCCGGATAGTCCCAACGGTCGCTGCTCCACAAGATCCGAAGTTACCCGGCCGTCGCGACGCTTAGCCACCGCATGCGCCAAAAGCCGACCGTTAGGCTGGGTCGGCTTGTGTCGATTGAATGTGACGAAGGGGCGCGTGTGCGACTTGGACTGAGCCTTGGCTACTGGGGGTCGGGAACCGATCCGGCGGACCACCTGGTCGCCGCCCGGGAGGCCGAACGGCTGGGGTATTCGGTGGTGTGGGCCGCCGAGGCCTACGGCTCGGACTCGGTGACGATCCTGTCGTGGTTGGCGGCGCAGACCGAACGGATCGACGTGGGGTCCGCGGTGATGCAGATACCGGCGCGGGCGGCCACCATGACGGCGATGACCGCCGCCAGTCTCGACACCCTGTCCGACGGGCGATTCCGTCTGGGCCTTGGGGTCTCGGGCCCGCAGGTGTCGGAGGGCTGGTACGGCGTCGGCTTCGCCAAGCCGCTGGGCCGCACCCGCGAATACGTCGACGTCGTCAAGGCGGCGCTGCGGCGCGAGCGGGTCTCTTACGACGGCAAGCACATCACGCTGCCGTTGCCGAACGGGCCGGGTAAGGCTCTGCAGCTGGCGATTCGCCCGCCGCGCCAGGACATCCCGATCTACCTGGCCGTCATCGGCCCCAAGAACCTGGAACTGGCCGGCGAGGTCGCCGACGGCTGGCTGGGCATCTTCTTCGCTCCCGAGTACGCCGGCGAGCAGCTGGCCCGGGTGAAGGCGGGCGCCGACAGGGCGGGCCGTGACCTGGCGTCCATCGACGTGGTGCCGACCGTCCCCGTGGTGATCGGCGACGACGTCGACGGGTGCGCCGACGCGGTGCGCGCCTACAGCGCCCTCTACATCGGAGGAATGGGCAGCCGCGAACAGAACTTCTACAACCGTCTGGCCGTGTCCATGGGATACGAGGAGGCGGCCGTCAAGGTCCAGGACCTGTACCTGGCGGGCAAGTACCGCGAGGCCGCCGCGGCGGTGCCGTTCGAGTTCATCGACCGCACCTGTCTTCTGGGCCCCGCGCCACGCGTCACCGAACGCCTGGCGGCCTATGCCGAGGCCGGGGTCACCACGCTGTCGGTCGCCCCCTACGCGCCGGACGTCGAATCCCGGCTCGAGACGCTGCGGGTGGCCGCCGATGCCCTCGACGCGGCGGGGGTGGGCGAGTAATGGAACTGTGGCAGGCCTTCATTCTGGGCATTGTGGAGGGACTCACCGAGTTCCTCCCGGTCTCGTCCACCGGTCACCTGCGCATCGCCGAGGGCCTGATGGGCATGGACCTCACGAGCCACGCGCTGACCGCGTACTCGGTGGTGATCCAGGCCGGCGCGATCGTGGCGGTGCTGGTCTACTTCGCCAAGGACATCTGGCGCATCATCACGGGCTTCTGCAAGGGGCTGTTCAATCCCCGGCATCGCGGATTCGACTACAAGTTCGGCTGGTACATCATCGCCGGGTCGATCCCGATCGGCATCGTCGGTCTGGTGGCGAAGCCGCTCATCGAGGGTCCGCTGGCCAACCTGTGGGTGGTGGCGCTGGCGCTCATCCTGTGGAGCGCCGTGATGTGGTTCGCCGAGTACGCCGCGACCCATCAGCGCAAGGAATCCCAGCTGCGGCTGGCCGACACCGTCATCATCGGCCTGGCCCAGTGCGTCGCCCTGATCCCCGGCGTCTCGCGGTCGGGTGCCACCATCTCCGCCGGTCTGCTGCGCGACCTGGACCGGGTCACCGCCACGCGCCTGTCCTTCTTCCTGGGCATCCCCGCCCTGCTGGGCGGCAGCGCCCTGGAACTCAAGGACGCCTTCGACGGCTCGATCGGCGTCACCCCCATCGTGGTGGGCATCGTGATCAGCTTCATCACCGCCTACGCCTCGATCGCGTGGCTGCTGAGGTTCGTCGCCTCACACTCCATTGTGACCTTCGTGTGGTACCGGGTGGGCCTGGGCATCCTGCTCATGATTCTGATCGGGGCCGGGGCGCTGTCGGCGACGGGCAGCTCCTGAGATCCAGCGCACCGTTCGTTCGCTTCGCCGATGTCCGCCGCCCCGTCTAGTCTCGAGGCATGGAATCTTGGCAAGCTCCCGGCTTGCGGCGGCTCCCCGGAACGGGGGAGCCGTTGCGCTTGTACGACACCGCGCGGCAGGACGTTCACCCCAGCGTCCCCGGCGCGGGCGGCGCCCGCATGTACGTGTGCGGCATCACCCCCTACGACGCCACCCACCTGGGCCACGCCGCCACGATGATCACCTTCGACGTGATCAACCGGGTGTGGCGCGACAACGGCCACGCGGTGAACTACGTCCAGAATGTCACCGATGTGGACGAACCGCTCTTCGAGCGGGCCGAGCGCGACGGCGTGGACTGGAAGGCGCTGGGGCGGCGCGAGACCGCGTTGTTTCGCGAGGACATGGAGGCGCTGAGGATCCTGCCCCCCGTGGCCTACGTCGGCGCGGTGGAATCGATGACCGACGTGGCCGACCTGGTGGAGCGCCTGGTCGAGGTCGGCGCCGGTTACCGGCTCGACGACGGCACCGGCGACGTGTACTTCCCGGTCGACGACGCCGAGGGCTTCGGCGGCGAGTCCCACTACGACCGCGCGACCATGCTGCGCTACTTCGGCGAGCGCGGCGGCGACCCCGACCGGGCGGGGAAGCGCGACCCGCTGGACGCGCTGCTGTGGCGCGGAAAGCGCGACGGCGAGCCGTCCTGGCCCTCGGCCCTGGGCGACGGACGGCCGGGCTGGCACATCGAGTGCGCCGCGATCGCGCTGAAGTACCTGGGCGAGCAGATCGACGTCCAGGGCGGCGGCAACGACCTGATCTTCCCGCACCACGAGATGTCCGCGGCCCACGCCGAGGCGGCCACCAAGGTCGCGCCGTTCGCGCGGCACTACGTGCACGCGGGCATGATCGCCCTGGACGGCGAGAAGATGTCCAAGAGCCTGGGCAACCTGGTGTTCGTCTCGCGGCTGCGCGCCGACGGCGTCGACCCCGCCGCGGTGCGGCTGGGGCTGCTGGACGGCCACTACCGCGACGACCGCGCCTGGACCGACGACGTGCTGCGCCGCGCCCAACAGCGCCTGGAGACCTGGCGCGCCGCCACCGCGCGGCGAAGCGGCGCCGACGGCGCGGCCCTGCTGGCGAAGGTGCGGGGTTGTCTGTCGAACGACGTGGACACGGCCGCGGCGCTGGCCGCCGTCGACGAATGGTCCACAAGCAACGGAGACGACGCCGACGCGCCCTCCCTGGTGTCGGCCACTGTGGATTCCCTACTCGGCGTTACTTTGTGAGCGCTCACCGGGCGTCATCGCAGGTGGCGGCCGGTGTGTCGAAGCGGGCGAGATCACGGTAGTGTCTCGGGCGAGTCGCGTTTTCACGCCTCGCTGGCCCCTTGCTCCGCTGACCCCTCACAATGGAGTTCGCTGCGTGAATATTCTCCTGTTGGTCTCCGCGTTCAATGGACTCACCCAACGCGCCTGGTGTCGGCTGCGCGAGCGCGGCCACACCGTGAGCGTCGAGCTGGCCTCGACGCACGAGGACCCCGACACCCTGACCGCGATGGTGCAGGGCGCGGCCCCCGACCTGATCCTGTGTCCCTTCCTGAAGCACCGGGTGCCCGCCGACGTCTGGCAGAAGTGGCCCACGGTGATCATTCACCCCGGCCCGATCGGCGACCGCGGTCCGTCCTCATTGGATTACGCGATCATGGACCGCGAGTCGCAGTGGGGCGTCACCGCGCTGTCGGCGGTGGAGGAGATGGACGCGGGCCCGGTGTGGGCCTGGCGGTTGTTTCCGATGCCGTCCGAGCCCGCCGCCAAGGCGGCGCTGTACAACGGCGCCGTCGCCGACGCCGCCATCGAGTGCATCGACGAGGTGGTCGCCAAGGCCGCCGACCCGAAGTTCCGCCCGCAGCCGCAGGAGGAGCTGCCCCGCCCGGTCGCCGGCGCCACCACCCGGCCCTTCATGAAGCGCGACCAGCGGCAGTTCTCCTGGACCCAGCCCGCCGCCGAGATCGTGCGCCGCATCCGCGCCGCCGACTCCGCCCCCGGCGTCCGCTGCGACATCGAGGGCCAGACCGTCCACGTCTTCGACGCCGCCGTGGGCCAGGCCCGCACCCACCGCTTCCGCCCCGGGACCATCGTGGGCCGCGGCGGCGACGCCATCGCGGTGGCCACCGGCACCGAGACGGTGTGGATCGGCCAGGTGAAGCGCCCCCGCGACCTCGGCGGCGACGGCATCAAGCTTCCCGCCACCGCCGTGTTCGACGACGCGTCCCTGCCCGAGCTGGCGGTGCCGTCGCGGCTGCGCGAGACCACCTACACCCGCGAAGGCGACGTCGGCGTCCTCACCATGCGGCTGTACAACGGCGCGATGTCCACCGCGCAGTGCCGCCGCGTCAAGTCCGCATTGGACGAAGCGCTCGCGCAGGACACCCGGGTCCTGGTGCTGCGCGGAAGCGACGAGTACTTCTCCAACGGCATCCACCTCAACGTCATCGACGCCGCCGACGACCCGGCGGCCGAGGCCTGGGCCAACATCAACGCCATCAACGACATCTGCACCGCGCTGGTGTCGTGCACCGACCAGCTCACCATCGGCGCCTTCACCGCCAGCGCCGGCGCCGGCGGGGTGATGCTCGGCCTGGCCTGCGACGTCGTGGTGGCCCGGGAGGGCATCGTCCTCAACCCGTACTACGACATGGGTCTGTACGGCTCCGAGCTGCACACCTACACGCTGCCGCGCCGCGTCGGCGCGGGCACCGCGGCCCGTCTGCTGCACGACAAGCTGCCGATCGACGCCGCCGAGGCCGCCCGCATCGGCGTCGCCGACGCCATGGGCCCCCGCGACGCGCGCACCTTCTCCACCTGGCTGGGCGACCTCGCGCAGTCGTACGCGGACCCGCGCTGGCACGCCGAGACCCTGGAAACCAAGGTCCGCACCCTGCGTAAGACCCACCCGCCGGAGTACTTCGCCGCGGCGGAACTGGCCGAGATGGCCAAGGACTTCTTCGACGACCGCGACGGCTTCTCCGCCGAACGCGCCGCCTTCGTCGGCAAGCACCCGCCCGTCGAGACTCCCGCCAAGCTGGCGCCCCACCGCTGGAGCTTCGCCTAAGCGATCAAGAGGCGTCGTCGCCGTGCGGGTCGCGGCGGCGCAGGTAGCGCTCGAAGTCGCGGGCGATGTCGTCGCCGGACGGCTCGTCGTCGGAGTCGGGCTCGTCCAGGGAATTGATGTATTCAGCGATGTCGCTGTCGGCCTCGATGAGGCGGGCGACGTCGTTCTCCCACTGGGCGGTCTGTTCCACCAGGCCCCCGGCGGGGACCGGCAGGTCGATGAGCTCCTCGACCCGGTGCAGCAGACCGAGGGTGGCCTTCGGGCACGGCGACGTCGCGGCGTAGTGCGGCACGTGAATCCAGCACGACGTGACGGGCAGATCCAGCTCCTGGAACGTCGCGTGCAGCATCCCGATGATGCCCGCGGGCCCCTCGTACTCGACCGGGTCCATCTTCATGCGCTTGGCCAGCACCGGGTCGCTGGACGTCCCCGACACCGGTAGGGGCCGCGTGTACCCGACGTCGGCCATCAGCGAGCCGAGCAGGATCACCTGCTGGATGTCCAGGGCGCGGCAGATCTCCGACACCTCCGAGCAGAAGCCGCGCCAGTGCATGCTGGGCTCGGGCCCGGTCAACAGCACCACGTCGCGCCCGGTGTCCGGCGGCGAGGCCACCGAGAACCCGGTGTACGGCCAATCCACCCGCTCGGCGCCGGCGACGGTCACCTTGATCGTGGGCCTGGCCATCTGGAAGTCGAAGTACGGATCGGGGTCGATGGTCGCGAGCTGTTCGGCGCTCCACTGCTGGCCCAGGTGGGCGATGACGTGGCTCGCGGCGTCGGCGGCGTCGTTCCACCCGGTGAACGCCGCGATCAGCACGGGCGATCGCAGCGTCGGAAATCCATCGAACTGGGTCACCAGGCCAGCGTACGTGCCGACGTCGACTGGCTCACGCACGGCTCTTCTCACGGGTCGGGACCACTAGGCTTGGGGGCATGTCTGCCAACCCGTTCCTTGAGTCCCTGCGCGAGCGAATCCTGATCGCCGACGGGGCCATGGGGACCATGCTGCAAGCCGCCGACCTGGACCTCGACGACTTCGAGGGGTTGGAAGGCTGTAACGAGGTTCTCAACGCCACCCGCCCCGATGTGATTCGCCACATTCACGACGCCTATTTCGCGGCGGGCGCCGATTGTGTCGGCACCAACACCTTCGGCGCCAACTTCGGCAACTTCGGCGAATACGACATCAACCACCGCATCCACGACCTGGCGCGCCGCGGCGCGGCCCTGGCCCGCGAGGTCGCCGACGGCCACTCCACCCCCGATCGCCCGCGCTTCGTGCTCGGCTCGATGGGCGGCGGCACGAAGCTGCCGACCCTCGGCCACGCCCCGTACGCCACCCTGCGCGACGCCTACGCCGAGTGCGCCGCCGGGCTGATCGCCGGCGGCGCCGACGCGATCCTGGTGGAGACCTCGCAGGATCTGCTGCAGGCCAAGGCGGCCCTGATCGGTTCCAAGCGCGCCATGGCCGCGGCCGGTGTGACCGTGCCGCTGATCGCGTCGGTGGCCATGGGCACCACGGGAACCATGCTGGTGGGCGCCGAGATCGGCGCGGCCGTGACCGCGCTGAGCGCGCTCGGCGTCGACGTCATGGGCCTCAACTGCGAGACCGGGCCCGCCGAGATGAGCGAGCACATGCGTTACCTGTCGCAGTACTCGCGGCTGCCGATCACGGTGATGCCCAACGCGGGGCTGCCCGAGCTGGGCCCCAACGGCGCCCACTATCCGCTCACCGCACCGGAACTGGCCGACGCGATCGACACCTTCACCGGCGAGTTCGGCGCCAACCTGGTGGGCGGCTGCTGCGGAACCACCCCCGAGCACGTGCGGCAGCTGGTGGAGCGGGTCGGCGGTCGGGAGCCGCTGCGCCGCTCGGTGACCCGCGAGTACGGCGTCTCCTCCTCGTACCACCACGTCGCGTTCAAGCAGGACGCCTCGATCCTCAACGTCGGCGAGCGCACCAACGCCAACGGCTCCAAGGCCTTCCGCGACGCGATGCTGGACGCCGACTGGGACAAGTGCGTCGACATCGCGCGCCAGGCCGCCCGCGCCGGCTCCCACCTGCTGGACCTGTGCGTCGACTACGTGGGTCGCGACGGCCGCGACGACATGCGGGAGCTGGCCGGCCGCTTCGCCACGGCGTCCACATTGCCCATCATGCTGGACTCCACCGAGCCCGGCGTCGTCGAGTCGGGCCTGGAATCCCTGGGCGGGCGCTGCGTCGTCAACTCGGTCAACTTCGAAGACGGCGACGGACCGGACTCCCGCTACGCGCGTGTGATGCCGATCGTCGTCGAGCACGGCGCCGCCGTGGTCGTGATGTGCATCGACGAGGAGGGCCAGGCCCGCACCGCCGAATGGAAGGTGCGGGTGGCCTCGCGCACCATCGACGACCTGATGAACAACTGGGGCATGGCCCTGTCGGACATCTTCGTCGACTGCCTGACCTTCCCGATCTCCACCGGCCAGGAGGAGACCCGCCGCGACGCCATCGAGGCGATCGAGGCGATCCGCGAGATCACGCGGCGATACCCGGGCGTGAACTTCACCCTCGGCGTGTCCAACGTGTCCTTCGGCCTGAATCCGGCGGCCCGCCAGGTGCTCAACTCGGTGTTCCTCAACGAATGCGTCGAGGCGGGCCTCACCAGCGCCATCGTCCACTCCTCCAAGATCCTGCCGATGACGCGGATTCCGGACGATCAGCGCACCGTCGCCCTCGACCTGGTCTACGACCGCCGCCGCGAGGGCTACGACCCGCTGCAGCGGCTCATCGAGATGTTCGAGGGCGTCGACATCACCTCGGCCCGCGAGGCGCGCGCCGAGGAGCTGGCCACCCTGCCGCTCAACGAGAGGCTGGCGCGCCGCATCATCGACGGCGAGCGCAAGGGCCTGGAGGAGGACCTGGACGCCGCCCTGGCCGAGCGCTCCGCGCTGGACATCGTCAACGACACCCTGTTGGACGGCATGAAGACCGTGGGGGAGTTGTTCGGCTCGGGCCAGATGCAGCTGCCGTTCGTGTTGCAGTCGGCCGAGGTGATGAAGGCGGCCGTGGCCTACCTCGAGCCGCACATGGAAAAGACCGACTCCGAGGGCAAGGGCACGATCGTTTTGGCCACGGTCAAGGGCGACGTGCACGACATCGGCAAGAACCTGGTCGAGATCGTGCTGAAGAACAACGGCTATCGCATCATCAACCTCGGCATCAAGGTGCCCCCCGAGGATCTCATCGCGGCCTATCACCAGCACAAGCCGGACGCCTTCGGCCTCT